>WJKA01000068.1 GCA_014729375.1 Chitinivibrionales bacterium | reverse complement strand
GTTGTCGATAATCCGCACAAGGATTCAATCAACAGCTCAAATAAGGTTGCCCGATGCCGCGTTCCACAGAATTATACCCGTGCCGAACTGAGCAGCCAACGCCTTCCAACCAACAACAAAACCTATGTATACCGGTGGTCGTACTATTTGCCCGAAGATTTTTATGATAATGCCGATTTGAGCTGGAGCCTTATCAGCCAGTGGAAATCGTGGCCGTGCGGCGACCATGACGGGTATGACACGCAGATATGCTTTTCGTGCGGGATATTCAACGACCTGAGCGCGGGGACCGGGAGCGACCGGCAGTTCACGTTCAGGTGGCGGGCCGAGCCGGACTGCAACGAGTACGCCGAAGAGGTCAGGCTGGGAACATGGACCGAATTCGTCATGGAGATTAAATGGACAAATAATTCAACCGGATACATGAAATTATGGATGAATAATGAACGTGTCAAGGAACTTGACAACATAAAAACCCTTTTTGATGATTTCCAGGACCCGGACTGCAATATCTACTGGGCTGTCGGGATATACACGAACTGGACGGGCACGAAGGATTTTCTTGATGTGTATATCGACAATATCGAGATCAACGACACCTCGGGATTGACGCCGTCCTCGCTCCCGTTATCCCGGCCGAATCAGCGGACAGGAGATATTGAGATACTCACCCTTTCCGGCGCGGATCGGAAAATCCTCTACCGCGCCCGGGGGCCCGGGCCGGTTTCCGGGAAAATCCACACCTGCTCGGGAAAGCATATCGGCTCGTTTTGCGGCTTTCATGATAAACCCGGACGCTATTCGGCCGATATTAGCGGACAGTCAATCGCCCGGCACGGGGCCGCGGCGGCTCTTTATATTATTCAACTGGAAAGCGGCGCATTCCGCCATGTCGAAAAGAAAGTCATTCCATAACCAAAAGCAATCAATCTTCCGGCTGTTTTCGGCCTGCGAGAAAGTCGCAGGTCTCGCATTGCTCGTTGCCGCTGCTGCAGTGCTTTCCGGCAGCGATAAGTCGACTGAAGGCTACACTGACTGGGAGTCACTGTGGAATGAACGGGTAGCTGCGCTCGAATCGGTGCTCGGCCCCCACAAAGATGTCTATCCCGCTACGTTGCCTCTTTACCTGGGAGGAACATCGGATATTGTCAGCTTTCCGGAGCATCGGGGTGGGATTGCGTATGCAACCGGCTCGTTGACCGGAAGCGGGGACCAGATACAGAACCGCATGGGAGAGTATGAGCTGGTGGTCTGCATAAAAGAAAGCGCGGCGTGGGCCCCGAAACTACTGAGTAATCTGTCGAAATATACGCTCAAGGCCGCAATTGAGCCGGGCGCGATTATGGATGTCCGGAAATCAATGCCGCAACCAGGCACAATAACATCATTTCTATTCATCCCCTATGCACGCTTCGAATTGCAGGGCAAACAATGCGGATTGCTCCTGTGCCTGGGAATAACCGACGCGGAGCTACAATACCTGAAAAACGGGAAAGTATCGGACCTGGTGAAAAAGCTGAAAGAAAAGGGGATTTATCCGTTTACCGATACGGGGAGAGGTCCGGTGGTTGAGTGAAAACAGGAAAATTGACAAAGGGAGTAGTAGGCGTTGGAAGGGCCCCGGGCAGGCCCTTAGACCCGGCCTGGAAAATGCTTTGCTTGCAGCCCAACTCCCCGGGCTTTGCCCTGCCCCCATACCTGGGGGCGGAGAGCAACACGGTTTGTACAGGATACTGACATTGATTTCATCGATTCGCTTCCGGCATGACAGTTACGGCATCGGTCAGCAAATGGCCTTCTTCAACGACAAGCGCAATCCCGCCGCTGTCCAGCGGGTGTACGGTGTCGACCGCTGCAATGATTTCTGATCCGTTAATTGATCCCCGGAGGTTTCCGTTGGAGATAGACAGCGACAATTCATTTGCGTGATGTATATCCCAGTCGGAATCCGTCTCGGCCAGCACCGTTTCCCTTTCGAGCATCTTGATAAGCCGCAGTTTGCGGTCGTCGCACAAAAGCAGTGCATAATACCGGAACATGCCCTGGACATACGCCGCGACGCCGAACGATTTTGCACAATCGGTGGTGACTGTGGATGAAACCGCATAGTTACGCCATTCCCGTGTTCCCTGGATAATCATGCCCCTGCCGAAATCCTTGAATATCCAGAAACATCCCCGTCTGCTTGTCCGCCATAAATCGACCGCATTGACCCAGGCATGCATCCACATGGTTGCGGAGTACGGCGGGTGGGTGAATGTAACTTCGGGGGTATTGCTCCACGAAAGGTAATCGAGCATGAGTGCTTGTGTGTTGCTGTTGTGGGCAGTGAGTTCAAGGCCGGTTTCGGCAACAGGCGCATCCTTGATATCGGGTATTTTCCACGTGAAGGTATGTCCGGCTCCGGGAGCCAGGGGTATCTGAGGACCGTCAACCTTGAAAAGCGTATCGTTTTCGCCGTAACAGCGTATGAACAGTTTGCACTCCACTGCATCCGTGTTGTCGTGAGGGGCGAGAACGTGTGCGGTTACGATCTGTCCGGGGTAGAGTGTTGGCGATGCAAGCAGGTTATACACCCATCCGGCGCTGCTGTTCGGCTCGAGTTTAGGGCCTTTCATCGAAGCGATATCTTCGGGGCGGGTGAACGTGGCTGTTGACATGCGAACAGGTGTATCCGTTTCGGCAGGCTGAAGCCGGATTTCGAGACGTTTATTCCTGTTTGTCAGTAATGCGCGATGCTCGTGGCCCGGTTCTATCCTGAACCCCTGGACCGACCCGGGCAGCGAAAAATGGAACCGGGCGCCTTTTTTCGGGGCAAGCGGTTCTTCTCCGTGCAGTGACCGGCCGATATTTACAATGCGATATGTTTCGGTGAGTGCATCGGTAATCGCCCGTCCGCCATCAACAGTGGAGAGGAACAGACGGTCTTCAACCGGACCCCGGAAATCGGCTTCGGCATTGATCGAATCGAGTCCGTTTTTGATCGCCATGAAGCAACCGACTGCACTGACATTACAGTCGGTATCGAAACCCGCTGAGGTCGAGATCAACAGCGCCCGCCTGAAACTGTTGCCTGCATACAGCAGGGCAAGGGTAATTATCGCGTTGTTCGGTACAATCGGACACCCGCCGCCATACCTGCTGTATGGAAACTCCCGGTCTATTTTTCTTCGCGTTGCATGCCAGTCGGGTTCTGCGGCACGCCATTCACGCACCTGCTGGGTAGTTTTGTAAATTTCGCAATTTGTCGGGACTACCGACAGGCCTGCTTCGATACATTATTCGAGGTCTGGCTCCACAAAAGCAAGTGATTCCATTGCTGCGATCTGTTGCGCGCCGTAAATCGCCTCGCCGTCATGTGTAACACTTGCCGCATGACGGGCGAAATCGGCCGCCCGCTCCGGATCGCCTGGAACGATCATGGGCCAGGAATCGATAAAAATCCGCGCGCCGATCTGCTGGGCTACTACCGGCCCGTTAAGCCGTATCGAACCGCTGTCGGGGGCTTTTATTCCACTCAGCAGCCTGACCAGTGCCGTATGTTCGCTCGATGATCCCATGCCGCCCCACCAGGATGCGGAGCGATACAGAAGAGAATAATTGCGCCATGTGTTGCCGATTTGCTCTGCTGTTATATCGGGAGGGTTACCATTATCGGGCATCGACCGAACCGACATAAACATGCCGGTGATATCATCGGAGGTATTGACCAGGACCTGTGACCGGGAATTGGTCGGATCGTTGCGAATGTAATAATCGATTTCGCCATATTTGTTCATGATCCAATCGTACTGCTTGTTTTCGACCGGCATGCCGAAATAGACGCCGATAATTTTCCCGAGAACACCGGCATAGACCCGTTCGGGATAGTCTGGAGGCAATGACATGGAAAGTCCTTTCAAGAATTGGGGTATTGGAGTATTGGAGTATTGTAAACCCATCACCCCATCACTCCATCACTCCACCACTCCAAATCTTCCATCAATCATTCCATCACTCTATTCTTCACAAACGCACATTCATAGTTGTCAGGTCCTTTATAATCGAGATCGAGCGTTCCTTTTGTGTCGACAGAAACCGTATAGCTGATTTTTCCGAACCGTGTCGGCATGTTTGAGACACCGAATTGTGCTCCTGGTTTGAGCCATGAATCAGGTACGCCCGGTCCCAGAACAAGGCGTTCATCGTGATCGCAGACAAAAATATCGCGGATAAGGTTAATCAATTCCGCATTGGTCCAGTTATGCGGCATATTACCGCCCAGCGCATCGGTCCTGCTGAGAAATCCCCGGCACCCGAGATCGTTGCGGAACCGTCCATATTCCTGCGGTCGCCCCGCCATTCCTTCAACATACAGCGACATATTCCACGGTTCGTGATCATCGAACATGCCCGACAGATTTTTCCAGCACTCATCTTTCATACCGAGCAACAGGGCATTGTGAATCTGGGCGGCTTCAAAGTAGGTCCAGTGCGGTTCCGGTTTTCGTTCGCCTGATGGAGTCAATCTGTTGGTTCGGTACCATTGTGCAAATTTGTCATGCAGAGCATCTCTGCAGGCAGTGAGATTACCTGCAGGATAGGGGGTCACGACCGTGTCTCGTTCATTACTGAAATTCGGCAGCAGGAATTCGGCGATCCTGTTGTCCAGATCATCGGCTTCGGCCTGCCATTGCTTCGAAAGACCGTTCTCTCCGATCATTGCTGCGGCAACTGCGGCTTTATGCATTCCGGCAGACGCCCAGTTGTTGATATAGAAATCGGGTGTATGGAAATCCATCCTTCCGTGAATGAGTCTGTTTTGTGAAGGAAGGCACAGGATATTGATATCCGGGGTATTAAGGTACTGCGGTTCTCTGTTCTCGGCGGGCAAGCGGAGTATCGTATCAGTTGTTCGCATGGTCTGGATGAGTTGTACGCGGTGCCGGATATGGTAAAAAACGCTTTTAAGCCAGTCTGTATCGTTTGTCATTTGGGCATGAGAAACCAGCGACCAGATACCTTCACCCGGAGCGTCGGATTCGGCGCCGAAACCGCCGCTGAAGTAAAGCGGAGCGAGGTAGTGTGCCGATGAACGGGCGAGATCGTGGCGCCCTATGAGATCGAGTGCACGAAGAATAATAATGCCGTCCCGGAGCCAGAAGACCGGCATGGTGATACCGCCGATCCGGGGAAGACCGCATTCCATGACAGAAAGGATATGGAATGCACATTGCTCCCAGGCACGGCTGATCCTTGGGTCGGGCGCAAAAACATGTGCCGGAAGAGCATTGTCCCACTGCTGCCTTGCTTCTTCGAGCGCCTTATCGACAGTACAGGACGCCCATGGTTTTTTTTTCGGTATGAATCGGCTGAATTTGGATGCCCAGCCGTGTTCTGATGTAAACTTGATTACCTCATTCGATTCGACTGCGTATTTCAATAACGCCGTATAGGAATCGCAATGCTCATCGGGAGGAATAATACTGCATTGATCGGGAATTTGCTCAACGTTAAGTTGTATGGCTTTGTTAATTGTCAGGATGCCGCTGCTGGAATCCCATTGACAATCGCTCAGCTTACCGCCTGCAGGGCCGGTGTCTCTGATTACGATATAAGCCGAGCATGCATGTGTGGTATCGATCTCTACTTTGTTGCAATCAACTCCCTCTGAACCCTGAGTACCAAGGTGGCATAGGGTGTGCTTTACCTGTGTGGAATGGCCGGCCTTATAGGATGACACAACAAGCGGCGGCATACCATCGCCTTCGCCGAATTGCCAGGATACCCCGCTGTCGGGAAGCAGGTCGGGAGTGAAAACACCCTCTGCGGATTCTATCCACAGCGATATGCCGCAGGTGAATACTCCGGGTGAAAAGGTGTTTCCCGGCTCGACCGTTGTTTTATCGCAGCCGTCCGACAGCGGATGCCCCAGAAAACAATGGGTCCGTCCTTTATTTGGTGTGGTACGAATAAGCTGTACGAGATGCTGCAAAACAACTCCTTGGAGTAAATTGACTGTACCGGCAGAACAATGCTACAAAACAATTACTTCTCTGCGCAACGATGAGAGTTCTTCTGCAGGTTGATTTTCCCGGACAATAACGGCGTCTTCGAACCTGAAACCGTATTTGTTCGTTGCCAGGAACATATCCGACTGGAACGTCATATTTTTTTCGAGCAGCCACGACGATGACGTTTCCACAAAGGGGAATTCACATTCCATGTGGCCGCATCCGTGGGCCGGGCCGTACAGGATCGTATCGCCGTACCCCCGCTCGGTTATAAAGCCGTGAACTTTCCGGGCAACGTCGGAAGCTCTGACTCCCGCTCTCATCAGATCGTTTGTCATGTTTTCGGCATCGCATCCAAGCTGCATGAATTTTTTCATTGACGGACCGGGCGTTCCGAAAACAAGGGGGCGCGCGATCGCCGTGCTGTAGCCGTTGTATTTTGCCCCGAGCTGCAGGTGGACCATTTCGCCTCTTTCGATTTTTTTCAGTGATGGCCTTCCGATTGCCGCCGTCGTGTTTTTTCCCGATGTGCACCAGAGGGAATAGCCGGGCGATTCTGCTCCGGCTTCGGTCATGGCCGCAACCGCAATACCGACCACCTGCGTTTCAGTCATGCCCGGCTTTATCTTGTCGAGCACCGCGCTCATGCTCAGTTCCGACAGACGGGCCGATTCCCGCAAAAGATCGAGCTCCAGAGGACTTTTAATCATCATTATGCTACGAACAATATCATCCGCATTGACAATTGCTCCTTTGAATTCTTTTTCTATGTTACAGTATATGAAATGGGGAAGAAGGTCCCATCCGGCAATACCAAAGGTATCGGATTTGAATTCGGTAAAAATATCGCCCCATGAGGGCAATGTCACTCCCGGATACTGCGGTTGTGATGATTCCCGGAAATCCGGCATGCGGATTATGCGCCGTATCCGGGATTTCAAACCGGCGTATGTTCCGCTCTCGGGGCCGATCAGCAGCGCAGGATCGCCGCTTGATGGAATAAGCACTCCCGCAGTCTCGAAATTCGGCCAGTAATCGGCCAGGTAGCGTGAATAAAACGGCTCCGATTCTGTGGAAAAAGCCAACAGCAGATCGATTGCAGCCCCTGCCATATGTGCCTGGACCTTTGTTATTCGTTCTGCAAATTCGCTGTCCGGGACAGGGGGAATGGCTGATATCATGAATGTACTTCCTTGCTACAGGTTGTTTTGGCTGAAATTAAAATATAATAGAATAATTAACGGGATTGTGTGTGAAATTGGCCGAATTTTGTGCAAAAATGATCAAAAATGACGATTGCAGCAGAGTCGATAGAGCATTTGCCGCATAGTAACTCATTATGCCGGTAAAGCCGGGGTTCTCTGAGAACCGGCTTGTATAAAAATTCTGGGCAGGCGGGCGGATATTTTCATATCTTCCGACACAATTGTCTGAGATCGCTGAAGAATTTATGTTGTATCTTATTAAGATGTTGTTGCATTATATTATATTCTATTGTGTTGTAAGCACTCAGGTCTCTGTGGACGATTTCCGGTGTCATTCCGGACTTCGCCGGAATGACGAGATCGAACCACCTGAGTAGTTACAGTATATTTTGAAATTTATTTCTTGCAGTAAAAAATGCACAGCACAGCGTTGATGAAAGGCTTTCATTTTCATGAGAAAAGCGCCGTCATTTGAGAAAGCCCTGTATTTTGTTGAAAAGCTGATTGAAAAGAGCAAGGAAGTATCTAATCCGCGGCTTCCGAAGACATCGGAAATGGCTGAGCGCGCGGGCGTATCGCTCCGTACAATGTGGAAAGCTGTCAATGCATTCAAAAAAAGGAACATTCTTCAATGTAACACGGGTGAAGGAATATTTATCAGTGAGTTGCTCGGCAGCGGGGGAGGTGATGGGCTTTTTTCCGGGGATGAACAATTTTTCCCCGGCCGTGCCACGGGTTGGCAGAAGGTCAAGGGCCGTCTTGAACGCGATATTCTCGTTGGCAGATTTTCGCATGGTGAAAAATTGCCGTCATACAAAGAATTGAGGACGCTGTACGATGTTTCTTTCGTGACGCTTAAAAAAGCGCTGGCGCAGCTTGAAAGCGAGGGACTGGTCCGACCGTGCAAGCGGGGGTATGCAGTTGCCGGGGCTGAGCGTCAGGCGGCAGCACTTTCAATTGTATTAATCCAGCCCGGCTTTAAACGCGGTAAATTTCTTCTCAATAAAAGCTTTGACATGGATTTCATGCGGTACCTTGAGTTTGCCTGCTCGAAAAATAATGTTTTTCTGAAATTGATTGCCGTTTCGACCGATCCCATGCCCCCGCATCTTGTGGATATGGCTGCGAATACAACTGTTGAATTGTCCGATATTGATACTGAAGACATTGCCGGATATATTTATTCGGCAAAGGAGCTGGATTACGATGCGGGTTTTATTTTGAGCGGTTGCGCATCACTTAAAAAGCCGTTTGCGCTCCTTGACTTTACCGGAGAACTGGAGTTAAGCAAATCTGTACAGTCCATGTCGCTGACGCATTTGTTTCGCATGTCAACGCTTGAAAAGCCGGCCCATGCCATCGCCCGGTATTGTATCGGTCTGGGGCACAAAAAGATTGCCTATATTTCCCCGATCCATGAGTCAAAATGGTCGCGAGTCAGGCTTGCCGCGCTTCGTTCTGTTTTCAGCGCTGCGGGGTATGCTGACGGGGTCGCTGAATTTACCAGAAAGTCGCTTCCGACAAAGACTGCTGAAAAAAAAGTACTTGAACTTCAGGAAAAAGACCTGTATCCCATCCAGGCTTCGGAGGAGTGGTGGAAACGGCTGGATTATGCATACCGGGAGCAGATGTATTTTCCGATACGGCGCATGGGATGGGTTACCCTGAAAAGCGCTATTATCTTTGAGAATTGCATCCCGCTTTTCAAAAATGCCCTGCGGGACAAAAATATTACAGCATGGATTTGCGCCAATGATCTCATTGCCTCCATGGCCCTCAGTTATCTTCGCACCAAAAATATCAAAGTCCCTCAGGACATCTCGATTATCGGGTTTGACGATACTCTTGATGCCATGGGTGAGCGTATTACCAGTTATAATTTCAATTTGCAGTCGATTGCCGAGGCAATGATAAATTTTATTCTTCATCCATACGGTTTCAAGAGAGTATGGAAAAGGAAAATAACCGACATTGAAGGAAGTCTGGTTGTGCGGAGTACATCCGACAAAGCGCGGTCGACCTCTCTCTGAAATTATCTATTCACACCCGCTTTGGCCTTTGTGTATTTTATCCTCTTTTTATTACGCACGGTTTTCAGAAAGTTTTTGCTTGAACGATTATCTTTCCGGTCTGAATCAATCCCAGAAAAAAGCAGTATTTCACACCCGGGGCCCGCTTCTTGTCCTTGCAGGCGCTGGGTCGGGCAAAACCCGGGTATTGATCACGCGTATTGCCCGGCTCCTGAACCGGAAGGTCTGTAAACCGTCACAGGTGCTTGCAGTCACCTTCACCAACAAGGCTGCGCGGGAGATGAAAGAGCGAATTGCAAAAACGGTTTCACCGCAAGCAGCATCATCCATGACAGTTTCTACCATACACAGCCTGGGAGCGCGCATTCTCAGGAATGACGGGGCCGCGGTCGGGATCAACAGAAATTTTTCCATTCTCAGCGATTATGAACGGAAAGCGACGATAAAAGGTGTCATGCGTTCGATGGGAAAGGGAATGAAAAATGAAAGTCATGATACCCATGCGATCGCGATCAGTCTTGCAAAGAATGCATCGCTGGATCCTGAGGATTACAGAAAGCTTGATGAAGCCGGAGCAAAGACCGGAAGGATTTACACTGCTTATCGCAGGGTTCTCATGCACCGGAACAGCGTTGATTTCGACGACCTTCTTCTGCTGCCGCTCCGTCTGTTCGAAAACAATCCGGTCATACTGAAAGAATATCAGCAGAAATATGTGTATGTGTCAATTGATGAATTCCAGGATACCAATGCTGTTCAGATGAAACTGATGAAGCTTCTTGCCGCACCACAAAACAATATCCTGGCGGTCGGGGATGATGATCAGAGCATTTATTCGTGGCGCGGTGCGGTTATCGATAATATCCTCAATTTTTCCCGCGCATTCAAAGGGTGTAAAAAAGTTGTGCTGGACACGAATTACCGGTCTACCGCGCAGATACTTAATGCATCGCTTGCGGTTGCATCGAAAAATCCCAGACGGATTGAAAAAAAAATAGTTGCATCATCGGGAGACGGCGAAAAAATCACTCATTACCGCGGCGACGACGAGGAGGATGAAGCACGGTGGATCGCCGAGACAATCAAATCGCATGCTGCCGGGCGGCAATTCAGGTTCGGCGATCACGCTCTTTTGTTTCGTACGAATGCAATGATGCGTCGGTTTGAAGAGGCGCTCCGGATGGAGAATGTACCGTATGTGACTATCGGGGCTGCAAGTTTTTTCGACCGGAAAGAAATAAGGGATGTACTGGCATACATGCGCTTTTTTGCAAACCAGGATGATGAGTTCAGTCTGCTCCGGGTGCTCAAAGTTCCCGACAAGGGGATTACCAGAGCAACGCTCAGGGAACTTGACAGTTTTGCTTCGGGAAAACGGTCCAGTCTGTATGATGCAATATGCGGGCATGAGCAGTGCATGACAATTGGCGATGCACAGAAGAAAAAACTTGCCGGTTTTGTCGATTTCTGCCGGAGATATCATACACTCTTTGCACGAGGGAATTGTGCCGTGGTACTCCGTACTCTTTTACAGGAAAGCGGGTATCTGGAATTTCTTGAAAAAGCCTCCGGTCCAAACGGTGCCGGCAGGGAGCGGATTGAGAATGTTTATGAAATAATCCACGGCCTTGAGACATTTGAGAAAAAATCACGAAAGAAAGACGCGGTACTTATCGATTATCTTCAGGAACTGTGTTGCGCAGCGGGCGAGGACCGCACCGAAAGCGCGGCGGATACTCAAAACAGGGTGAAATTAATGACGTTCCACAAAGCCAAAGGCCTGGAATTCCCGCTGGTGTTCCTTCCCGGACTTGACAATAGCACAATGCCTTCCTCGCGGTCGGTTGAGGAGGGACGAATCGATGAAGAACGGCGGTTGTTTTATGTGGGAATGACCCGTGCACAGAAACGGTTGATACTTACCTATCCGGCAGCCAAAGTGCATCGGACCAGAATGACACAAGTCACCCCCTCACAATTTCTTCATGAAATACCTTCAGAGTATCTTGACGGCGCGCTGGGTGAACGGGAAAAAGAGAATTATCAGGAATATGTCAGTGACTTTTTTGCAGAAATGAAATCCCGATTTGGTGCGAGCGGCGAATAACACGCGCCCCTGTGCTATGAATTGCCAGTTTTGGCCTCATTTTTCACAGCCGTATGGCCGTAGCAGTTATGCACCGGTTTTTTTCCGCGCTTTTCCCTTGAGACGACCACCTCTGAATAATGCGGTTTATTGCTCCGGTTGTTCGCAATAAGTACCTTGACAACATCCCAGCCGATCTTGTTTTCTTCAGCCATTACAGTTATTTCTTCAAGCGCGGTGCGATTGTCAAAGCATTCTTTGCGATACGGACGTACCGAGATCAGCGCATCATAAACATCGCAGGCCGCGACTATTTCAACCATTTGATCAATTTCACTCGATCCAAGCGGATATCCGGAGCCGTCACGGCGCTCATGGTGGTTCAGCGCAACTTCTGCAGCAAAGGCGTCGCAATTATAATACTGCAGGAGTGCATACCCGGCAGGCGCGTGGTGCTGCAGCAGGAGCCGCTCTTCGGGAGTAAGTGGAGAGGTTTTCCGTAAAATTGACAAAGGAACGCAGATTTTGCCGATATCGTGCGTCGGCCCGGTCGCAGAAGCGGCAATACACTTTTCGTGATCGTCAAGAAGATCGCGGCTGATTAGCGTGGTAAGCGCAAATACGGTGATTATATGCCGGTAGGTGTAGTAATCGTTGATTTTAAAATAATCAAGCGTTTCGCAAACAGGAGGCGAAAGATATACCGCACCCATGTGTGCGTACAAACCGGCCATGTCGGTTTTATCACCGAATATTACATTATAGGGATATATCTGAAGAAATTCTCTGAGGTCCTGGTCTATTGCCGCATGCCTGAGAAGCGATTGCGTTTTCCGGGTTTCTTCCTGAGGTGCACGAATGCTGTTCATGACTCCGGGGGATAATTCGCATCCCGACGGAAGGACCTGCTTATTGTCAAGAGTACATACCGGATAGGAGAGATTTATCATTGGCGCCGTTTGATGAAATTCAGTATGATTGAATACCTGTGTCCCAATATGATATCATATATACCGGGATAAATCAATTATGCAGATGCCCTCCCCGGAATTTCCCGGCCGGTACAGCAGGGCGTATGGAGTTTAATGCCGATGGACCAGGACCGGAACAGCAATGAGATGAATGCCCGGAGCAGCGTTGACATGATGCTGCGAAGCATGCAGATGCATCATGTACATTTGAGTTCGATGGCGGACCAGAAGGCAAGTATTCTTATCGGCGCAGAAGCGGTTGTTCTTACGCTTATATTCAGATATCTCCAGGAAGGACAGGCGTCGATATGGCTTCTTGCGTTGGGAGTCACGATTCTGTTTTCTGCAGCATCGGCACTTCTTGCGGTTATGCCAACATACAAGAAAAAAACCGGCGCCAGACCGAACTGGCTCTTTTTTTCCTCCTTCGCACCGCTTTCAACCGATGAATATTTTGCAAAAATGAATGAAATAATCAGCACAGATACCGGTGTTTATGAAGCGATTTTCAATGATGTCCAGCAACTGGGACGAGTGCTTTACAGAAAAAAATACCGGTTTCTCGGGTACAGCTATCGTATTTTGCTTATCGGGCTGATTATTACATTCTGTATTGTTGCAGCCGAATGGGTAATGAAAGCCGGGGCAGTTTGAGGCGGGAGTAGTGAGTAGTACAGTTTTTTCACATATTCAGTACTTAATCCCGGGCCACGCCCGGGACAGGCGCATAACGCTCGATTATCAAAAACAGTGAAGACGGTGTTCCTTCCCATTCTGTTTCGGGTTTCATGGTATTTGCCCGGTGGTTTTCACCAGGCCCATTCAGCTTCGTGGCCCTGCCTGTTCAGCCAGAGTGAACTTTTTTCCATAGTCAGGCCCAGCACGGTTTTTGTGATTGATGTTGCGGATTCTTCAGGGGAAATTGCCGCGCTCGGTCCTCCCATATCAGTCCGTACCCAGCCGGGGGATACTGCAGTTACAGTGATGCCGTATTCTTTCAGGTCGCCAGCCATGCTTCTGGTTGCCATGTTCAGTGCGGCTTTAGAGATTGCATAGCCGTATGACGGCTGGGGGGCCATCAATTTGGAGATCGATCCCGCACCCGAGCTTATGTTTACAATACGGGGGTTGTTTCCTTTTTTCAGCAGGGGAATAAAGGCTTTTGCCGTACGCATCGGGCCGATCGTATTGGTATTGATTGCCGCCATAATTTTTTCGAACGGAATGTTTTCGAGGCGTTCGTTGTCCGGGCGGGGGTAGATCGCTGCATTGTTTACAAGAATGTCCAGTGAATCGGTCTGCGATGCAGTTTTTTCCGCGCATTCTGCAACCGATTCATCGCGTGAAACATCACAGGGAACAATAACAAGAGCGGTATCATGTGCTTTTTGCAGTTCCTGCAATGAAGCCGCCGATGACGGGTTCCTGACAGTGGCAAAAACTGTTGCTCCATGAGAAAGAAACGATTTGGCAAGTGCAAGGCCGATACCGCGGCTTGTGCCGGTAATAAGGATATTCATAATGCTGTCTCCGATCTGGTTGAGTTTACCGGATGCAACAGAGTTTTATTTTCGCGGCAAAAAACCGATCCCTGCGCAAAATGAGAC
>WJKA01000067.1 GCA_014729375.1 Chitinivibrionales bacterium | reverse complement strand
GACCAGCGGTGCATGATGAGAGGGGAAAGCCCCTGAATCTTGACCGTTGCCTGCTCGACCTTGATTTTCTGCAACTCTGCGGTTGCTGCTTTGGTAGACATGCGCTACCTCCCGTTGTGTGTATTCCGCAGTTGTTATGCGCCTGCGGTGCGCGCAATTGCTATGAGTTTCTCATGACCTCCGCAGCGCGTCCGGGTTGATCTGCGTTTTGCCGGACTCGATGTCCTCGCGCCGCTCTTCCCGAGAAAGCTCTTGCTCCAATGCCTCTACGATGATTGCGTGCAGCGATAAGTGAGGCTTCCGCTCGCGCAGCTCCTGTAGCTTGTCGTACGTCTGCCGTGGCAGGCGCAATGTCATTCGTTGTACGTTCTTCGTTTCCATGGGCACCATCATAGCACTACGGTGGTGTAGGCGTCAAGTGTTATAATAATTTCTCCCGAATTCGGGCAATTTTTTTGCATTTTTCCCTTGACAGTTTCCGCCGTATGCGTTAGTATTAGAGTAGAACATAAGGAAAGGAGATAGAGAGATGACAGAGCAAATGATTTTGAAGAAGATGGAACGAATCACGACCCGCAACGCGGTTGTGGATTGGGCAATTGATTCTGCTCGCGGCCTGCTCGGCGAACTGACCGTGCGTCGCAGAGCAGAGGCGCTCAATCTGATCAACCTCGCTGAGGCATGCGTGAGCGGGAGCCGCTCGCCAACCTCGTTGTACGAGGCGGCGACGGATTCCATGCTCGGAGAGGCGGACATTAAAGACGACTCTCAACGGGCGGTCATGCAGGCGGTGACGGCGATGGCGTTTGTGGTAGACGGGGCCTATTCTCGCCCGGGCAGCACTGAATGGCTCAGTATTCCACGGGCTATGAACGCGCTCATGGATGCTACCGGTCGAGTACGAGGTAGCTCTGAGCTCGTGTGTGGCCGGCTGATGCAGGTAATTGACTAGTCGAAACCGGGCTTCGGCCCGGTCTGCCGGGATGATTGGCCACCCGGTACTGATGAGACAGGCCAGAGGAGGGAATAATGGAACGCTTAGTTTTCCTGGACAACTTAGAAGGGCGCAAGGCATTTGAGGCATTGCTTGAAGCGGAAGGCGCGGACACGAGGCGCGCACACGAGGAAGACGTATACCAGTTTTTCTCGCAGAGTGACGGTACGTTTTGGGTGGTTGACGACAGCTACCAAACCACATTCGACCGTCACAAGTTTTTCATTCCGTGCGACCCAGACAAGCTCCAATCCCTGATAGATGACCACAAGGAGGCCCATGGATTGCATTGAGGTAAGATACAAAGACGGCTACGTCGGGGAGATCCCCGGCGCGACGGTCGAGGACTGGGGCGACGTGCTCAATATGATGGACGACGTGGAGCACATCGGCGAGCTGGCAGGCTGGGGCCGATGGACCGACCACTACCGCTGCATCGATGAGCTTGGCGATGAGCGGTACTACTTCGTAGACGAGGCCGCCGAGCATCTACGGCACCAAAAAGGCCGGGGCCGTAGACGAGGCCGCCGAGCGCACGGAAGCTACGGCTGGGACGATGACAACCCCGAGGAATGGGATATCTCAGTCGAGGATGCCGAATCAAAATGACCCTGTACGGCACCAAGGAGGCCGGGGCCGTCCTCGGCCTCTCCCGCGAGACAGTCAAATGGTACTGCCGCACGCACGGCATCGGATCAAAAGCAGGTGCTACCTGGGTGTTGACCGAGGCTGACCTCGACGTGATTCGCCGTCACATGGCCGAGGGGCCGGGGCCGAAACCGAAACGAGCCTGATGTAATAGGTGCGGTCGCGCCCGAGTTGGGCGTGCTGCACCTCCTCTCTATACTGCATATAGGCCCACAACTGCGCATTATCTTTCATGTCTGCCGGTATCATGCGGTAACCCCCATGAGCGGATACGGACTGTCGAGCACGCTCCACCTGAGCCTCCGGACAAACCCGACAGTGCCGCCCATCTTGCCATTTGTCCGGTGCTCGACCAGCACCCATTGTGCGCCCGTTTGGGACGTGCCGTAAAACTGCTCGCCGAAATCGGCGATGTCTCCGTACTCGTCCGGGTCCTCGGTGGTGAGCTTGGCTTTGTATCCGGCCGACATAACCGCCCGCTGTTTGCGCTCATACAATTTCCCGCCCGCGCCGACGGTGTAACGGCTGAATCCGCGTGCAATCTTTTGGTGTTTGTGTCCGAGCCAATAAAGATCGGCATCGAAATCTTTTCGGATGCGGTCGAGGTCGAGCGCGCCGCCTGTTACCGGTGCAGACCCGCCGCGACCATGGTGCCGGAATATCGTGAGCGTCGCGCTACTCACGCCGTTGCGATGGATGCGGTAGACCTGGAACCCGCGATACGAGCCCACATGGATAGGCGGGAGCTCATCCGAGCGAATTGCGTTGAGCATGGCGACGATCATGCTGGTGACGTCGACATGATGGTGCTTGAGGATGCTACGCTCGTGGTTGCCCGGACTGATAACGTCAATGTAGTCGGCATATGGGCGCAGCACCTCCACCACCTGGCCGACTATCTGATTGAGGATGTCGTCTCGCTCCGGGTCGTGTTTGCCGGCTGCCGGATGGTGTCGTTTGCGGTCACTCGGCAGGATGCCGTCTATGG
>WJKA01000066.1 GCA_014729375.1 Chitinivibrionales bacterium | reverse complement strand
CCTTCTGGTTCAGATAAAAAGATCAAGGGAAAATTATTGTTCGGGATAATTATCATTTTCCTGACGCTTTTTTCGACCGTCGGATCGGGCGGTATGTGGTTTTTATACCGGATGTATAAAACGCTTCCAACGCTGGAGCAGATGGAAAATATCGAGCCTTCACTGGTTTCAAAAGTCCTTGCCGCGGACAGTTCGGTTATCCATGAATTCAGTATTGAGCGACGGTTCTGGGTACCACTTGACAAGATTCCGGAAAACCTTCAGCATGCAGTAATCGCGATAGAGGACCGGCGGTTTTTCTCCCACTGGGGCATCGATTTCAAGCGGATAATCGGCGCGGTTATCGTTGACATTCTCCACCGGAAATTCGCCCAGGGAGCATCAACCATAACTCAGCAACTTGCACGGAATATTTATCTTACCTCGCGACAGTCGCTTATCCGGAAAATCCGTGAAGCAATGACTGCGATGCAAATTGAGAAATTTTATTCCAAGTATGAAATACTCGAACTCTATCTCAATCAGGTCTACCTCGGCGCGGGAGTGTACGGTGTTGAGGCCGCCGCGCAGCGGTATTTCAGCAAGTCGGTTTCGGAGCTTACGCTCAACGAATGCGCGGTACTTGCAGGCACAATACAGCTTCCGGAATATTACCGGCCGGATAAAAAGAAAAACCGGAAACGGATTACTGTAAGACGTAACACAGTACTTCGTGCAATGAATAAAATGGGTTTTGTCACCAGGGATATTGCGCGTGCTGCAATCACGGACACCATCCCCAGCAATCCAATGCCCCGTTCATCAAAGATTGCCCCGTATTTTGTCGAGATGGTAAGAAAAAAGCTTATAAGAACGTATGGCGAAGATCTTTTATATAACGGTGGTTTAACCATTTACACCACGCTGGATCCAGTCGGGCAGGACTCACTTGAGGCGTCTTCAAAACGTCAACTGGCAAAACTCCAGAAAAGACTTGACCGGATGTTCCTTGACAGTTCGGCCGCGCATAAAACGCTCGATATCCCCTACAGAGAATTTCTGGGTAGTTTCGATTCGCTCTATGAAGCCCATGAAGAAGAATTCAAAGACCTTCCCGATTCAGCCCGATTGCGAATTGCCCAGACCGCGGCAATTGCCCTGGATGTTCAAACCGGCGCCATTCTTGCATTAAAAGGTGGCCGGAGCTTTTCGGAAACCAAGTTTAATCGGGTCACCCAGTCGCTTCGGCAACCGGGATCGGCATTCAAGCCGTTTGTTTACACCGCGGCCCTGGAAGACGGGTATACTGCAGCATCGGTTGTGCTCGACCAGCCAATTACGCTTGAAACCCCTGAGGGCGACTGGAGGCCGGAAAATTACGAAAAAGAATTTCTCGGTCCTGTTACAATCAGGGAGGCACTCAGAAAATCAATCAACCTTGTTGCGATACAGGTTTTCAATGATGTCGGCGCGCAGAATGTGATCAATGTTGCCCGGCGAATGGGACTGAAGCATTCCATGCAGCCGGTGCCGTCGCTGGCAATCGGCTCGTGTGAGGTTTCACCTGCTGAAATTACCGCCGCCTATGCGATTTTCCCCCACCACGGTAAATGGGTTGCACCGTATTGTATTGAAAAGGTGCTTGACAAAAATGGACGATTGCTTGAAAAACACGAAGTGGAAGAAAAGCAGATTCTCACTCCGCAACTGGCCTATGTAATGAGTGATCTTCTTTGTGAAGTTGTTCGGCGGGGAACGGGGGCATCAGTGGGAAGGCTTGGATTCAACCGTCCGGCGGGAGGCAAAACAGGAACGACTAATGAGTATTCAGATGCCTGGTTTGTGGGATTTACTCCGCAGATTGCCTGCGGTGTCTGGGTCGGTGTTGATGAACGACGGACTATGGGATATGTGACCGGGGCAAAGGGAGCTATCCCGATATGGGTACCCCTAATGCAGGGTCTTCATACAGACTTGCCGGTACGCTCATTTGCCCGTCCTTCAGGGGTTATTGCGGCAAAGATCTGCAACAAGTCACATAAGCTTGCCGGAAGATACTGCTCGGATATCTCATATGAATATTTTATTGCAGGAAAGCTTCCTGAAAAATGTGATATTCATGTCCTGAATAAATCAGGCAGGGGCGCTCGTCCGGGAAGCAACAGGTTCGGAACAACCCGCCGGCGCAATACGGAAAAGCGCAAGCAGCCGCTTATGTTTTAATGCCGCCGGAAATAGAGGGTCTCCTTGTATGCAGGAGGTCAAAGCACCACTGTACGATAACCTTCCTTGTCATGAATCTTTTTCTTGCAACCGCATTTTCTATATTGTATAATCAGATACTTGAAGAAAAATAGCAACCTGCTGTTATATCTTCGGTTGCAAAAATCACTTCAAGTAATATCGACCGTACCGGCACAAAGGCTGATTTATAGACTGAGTCTGAGGCAAAAAAAGAAGAAATTATTTCATTTTATTTCTGTATTTCTTAACCGTCAAATATTGTTTGACGGAGCTGCCAGTGGTTTTTTTGAATGGTGCCAGTACCGCCGACAGGGGAAAGGTGTGCCCGGAGCATATTCGTATTTGCGATACAGTACACTAGAAATCCTGAACAGGATGTGTCATTGATTCTGTCTGTATCAGTCTGTCAACCTTTTTTACTCCCCAGACTTTCCTGAATTATTTTGTAGTCTTTATTGCGGCCGGCAGAGCAGTGGACGTTCATCATGTAAAGAGGAGCGAAGAAAATAATGACATCAGCGACAGAAGATACCAAACGACGTGCGGCATCATATACGATGCGCTATTTCAAGCAACTGGAGTCGGAATCGATCCATATTATGCGCGAGGTCGTTGCCGAATTCAACAATCCTGTGATGCTTTATTCTGTCGGGAAGGATTCGAGTGTCATGCTTCGTCTGGCCCAGAAAGCGTTTTATCCCGGCAAAATCCCCTTCCCGCTCATGCACATTGACACAGGGTACAAGTTTCCTGAAATGTACGAATTCCGGGATAATTACTGCAAAGAAATAGGCGCAAATCTCATTGTGGAGCGCAATGAGGAGTGGATCGGAAAAGGCGCACATCCAACCCGGCTGGGTAATGACAAATGCTGCTGGTATCTCAAAACACAGGGGCTTTAAACGGGCTTTAAAAACATGAATTTGATGCAGCTTTTGGAGGAGCACGGCGGGACGAAGAGAAATCCCGGGCAAAAGAGCGAATTTTTTCCCTGCGAGACGAGTTCGGCCAGTGGGACCCGAAAAACCAGCGCCCGGAGTTGTGGGACCTGTACAATGCAAGAATCAACGAAAATGAATCGGTGCGGGTATTTCCGCTGAGTAACTGGACTGAGTTTGATATCTGGACATACATTAAACTCGAAAATATTCCCATTGTTCCGCTCTATTTCGCAAAGGAACGGAAGGTAATTGTCCGGAAGGGCATCCTTATTCCGGTCTACTCGCTGGACATTGTTGATCCTGATTCGAAGGGCAAAATTGACGAGTCCGAAATTCAGACCATGTGGTGCCGGTTTCGCAGCCTGGGATGTATTCCGTGTACCGGAGCGATCCCTTCAAAAGCAACAACCATAGACGAGATTATTGCCGAAGTTGCCGCAGCACGAAAATCAGAGCGGGAAAACAGGGTGATTGACTTAACCAGCGATTCGTCCATGGAGGAAAAGAAGAAAGAAGGATATATTTAATGACCAATACAGAGAAAACGCTTTTGCGGTTTACAACGACGGGCAGTGTTGACGATGGTAAGT
>WJKA01000065.1 GCA_014729375.1 Chitinivibrionales bacterium | reverse complement strand
GGTAAGGGGATTGCCATCCCCTTAAACCCCACATTGTTTTGCTCTTATGGCATGTAATTTGCAATCATATAATAGCATAAAGTTTCTCTATATATCCATTTTTTCAATGGAGGGAGGTTACTATGAAAAGAAAAGCAATCGGATTGTTGCTGGTCGCTGCTTTTCTGGTGTCGGCGGACCCGATTTCAGTGGTCTCGTATACGGGTGAAGTACCCGGTGTGGTGAGTGAAAGTGCTGAGCTCGTTATCCGGTATGGTGGTAGCGGGGACAGTAAGTACAACTGGCAGGTCGTCTTTATTAAAGAAGGGTCATTTGATTGGAGTACGGTCCGCTATTTTGACTGGAACGCCGATCCAAGTGATGCTTACGACATGGATTTCACGCTGACCTATGATGATGCCACTGATGTTCTCACTTTTGATGCGGCAGATCTGACGGATTTTGACGGCAATCCTTTGAGCACGAGTCTTGGTGGAGTTGCTTCGTTCAATGGCGTGGCAGTTTCAACCATTGTCAAAGGAACCGAGAACGATCCCTCTCGCGAAGTAGCCTTGAGCGATCTGGTACTGAATTCGGAAAATCTTCCCGATATCAACAGCGGAGACCATGTGTGGACTTCCGACAGAGAGTTCGGCGGGGCCCTGTACACGAGTGATCCATCATTTGGACCATTCACATTCACCGGAAAAATCGATCTTGACTGGACCGATGAACCGGGCCCTGAAGACATGAAAGTTACTATGAAATTTGCCAAAGTCTCGGTGCCCGAACCGGGAACGGCATCGCTTCTTTTCCTGGGAACTTTCCTGCTTGGAGCCGGAGCGATAAGAAAACGGAAGCACGCAAAATAAGCAAACCTTCTGACGATAAATTTGCAATCCCGGGCCGCTTAACTCTGAGCGGCCTTTTTTATTGTATCCTCATCATTCCACTTGCAGTCAATTCTTAATGCAATTCGCACTATTAAATCCGGCAGGTTTTGTGATGGCATAAACATTGCATTTTAAATTACCGATTAATTCATAATTACCCGACTATACCCGAACAGGTAATGCTATGCAAAACACTATTATTCCGCAAAAATCATCGAAAATTTCGCTGTTTCTTCCATTAATCGCATGCATTCACCTTTGCTGCTCAGGGACTATCGACCTTACTGAAAACCGGAGTTTTGCGGCTGATAATACAAATCTGTCTTTTATTACAAACTCAACCGACACATTGATGAACACTTATGTTTCGGCAGATCGTGGCCTCGTGAATTATGAAGCGCTATGGAAAAATCCTTTGCTAAAGGAGCTGGTCGACAGCATCGCTGCATTTGACTTGTCTATAGTGCAGTCACCCCGGGATTCTCTGGCATACTGGATCAACAGCTATAATATCCTGGTCATTTATCACCTTCAGAACTACGGCCTTACTCCCCAGCCGCAGCATAATTTCAAGCTTTTTTCGCAGGAAATTGCTGTCTCGGGTATCTATATGACTCTCGACAAGCTCGAAAAAGGAGAAAATCCATCATACATAAAAAAATTCAATGAGCCGCGCACCCATTTCGCGCTGGTTTGTGCGGCACTGAGCTGCCCGCCCCTTATCAATCGGGCCTATACCGGCGACAGCTTATATGCAATGCTCGATCGAAACACTTTCAAGTTTATTAACAACAATGAGTTTAACATGATAAACCAGTCAACAGGATCGGTCAGGGTAAGCATGCTGTTCAACTGGTATGCAAGCGATTTCGAAGGGTTCGTGCGGGACACATTGTCGGCCACCGGCCTGTCCCGGAAAGCGGGAGGAACCGTAAAGGATTTTATCGCAAGCTATCTTGATAATGAATCGTTAAAAAAAACAGTACTTGATGCAACCCTCGAATTTGCACCCTACGACTGGACAGTTAACAACCAGTAAAAGCACAAAAAAAGGCATAGTATGAAAAGAAAAAAACTGATAGTCCCACTCCTTATTATTGCTGCACTGCACCTGTCTTCACCGGCAGAAAACAAATTCGGACTCGACCTCGGCATCATCTCTTTAGGGATGTGGATAACCACGAATGACAACACCGGTGATGCCGGTAAGGATTCATATTTCAACACGGCCAACCTGTCACTCTATTACCATATCGGTGCAATAAAGGCCTATGCAGGTTTTCCGGTAATGGTGACATTTGAAGATTTCGGCGACAGTTTGCGCTATGCCCTTTATCCTGCGGATTTTTCATTCTATTTCGGCAAGCGATTCGGACCGGTGGAACCCAGGCTTGGCCTAGCTGTTCCGATGGGATATCCAACCGCCAATATCGCCTGGATCGGGTCGAAAAACCTGAAACTCCTGACCGGGCTGGGATACCGGATCGGGGCATTTTTCAACGACAAATTAACTATCGGTGGTGAGTTTCTGGGAAGACTTTCAGTCACCGGTATTCCTGAAGGCGGCAGGTTTGGTCTTTATTCATTCAGCTCCTACCTGAGTATCGCTGCAACCCTGAAGCTTTCTCAAAAAATCAGGGCCGGGCTCGAGCTTTTCCCCCAGTTCAGTTACTACACCGATACCGACTGGGGCACGCCGGAATGGAAATCCGCAGGCCTGCTGCCGTCACTGACTCTGAAAATATTGCCGACAAACAAAACAGAAATCGGTCTGAAAGCCGGTTACGGCAAGGCTGTATCAGGAATAGAATGGGAGAATAACCAGACCGTTATAAGCGCCGGGGCCTCGTATAATGCATACTTATGGTAACAATCCAACGCACGGATTCTCATGAAAATACTGCTGCTTCATCCAAAAATCAATTATGACAACATGGAACCCCTGGGCCTTCTCCTGCTGGCCACAGTCTGCAGGCAGCATGGCTTTGATGTCCGTGTTTTGGATATTTTTCCTGATGACAGCGATTATTATATTCGAAAAACACTCGAATTCAGGCCCGACATTATCGGCTACGGATTTGAAACACCGGCATACCCGAGACTTATCGAGATAAACCAGACACTGAAGGCCCTCTACCCCTCTGCGCTCTTCTGCGCCGGCGGTGTGCATACCTCATCGATGCCCGAACAGACACTCCGGGAGTGTGAACTGGACATAGTGGTGATCGGTGAAGCCGATATCAGTTTCCCTGCGCTCTGCGCCGCATATGCCGAGGGACAGAGTATCGAATCGATCCCGGGTACAGGATACCTTCGAGGAAACAGATATGTCCAGACCGCTCCCTCGCCGGTTGTTGAGGACCTCGATTCACTTCCCCTTATAAACCGGACACTTCTTGACTGCCACAAGTTTTATTTTTTTCCGCCGGGAAATATCCGCGGGCTTGTGCGCCCGGGAACAGCGACCATGATTACCTCGCGCGGCTGTCCGTATGCCTGTGCATTCTGCGATTCAAAAGCGGTATCGGGGAAACACTGCCGCCGGCGGTCGGTTGAGAACGTGATCGATGAAATTAACTATCTCCACTCTACTTTCGGCATTACCGCCGTTTATTTTGCCGATGACATCTTTGCCTCAAACAGCGCCTGGACAGAAAATTTCTGTCGCTCGCTTGTCAGGGCAAACCTGCCCGTGCAATGGGGATGTCAATGCAGGGCTGACGGCGTCTCGGACTCTATGGTTAAGCATATGAAACGGGCCGGATGTATTCAAATCGATATGGGCGTTGAAAGCGGAGATCCCCGGGTGCTCAAAGATCTGAACAAAGGGGAAAATGTCGAAACGTTCGTCCGGTCTGCCCGGATTATCCGCAACAACAATATCAGGCTGCTCTGTTCTTTCATTGTCGGCGCCCCCTCCGAAACAGGGGAAAGTATCGAACGAACCGCCGCGCTGATACGAGAAATGAAGCCGTCGTTGACCCAGGTGTTTTCACTGGTCCCCTATCCCGGCGCACCGATCTGGCGCCGGGCCCTTGCCATGGGGTGGATCGACCACCGGTTTTATCAGAACGGCTACTCACAAAAAATGGGTAGCGGTCCCACACTCTCGTGCGGCCTCTCTCCCGATGATCACACCAAAGCCCGGAAATTTCTTCAGCGGATACATTTTGTAAGCAATTATCGGGGGCTTATTTTCGGATGGTTCCGGTATCCCCGCTTTGTGCTGTTTCTGGTTTGGTCTTGGACCGTCAACCGGTTCTATTTTCACGATCTGCTCACAAGCATCCGACATCAAAATCCGGTGCTCTATTGTGAAG
>WJKA01000064.1 GCA_014729375.1 Chitinivibrionales bacterium | reverse complement strand
CGCCTAGACCTTGTGCGTGGACGGCCTGAATCAAAACTACCACGCTTGCCAGTACCATTAAAATACGCAACACAAGAAAAAACCCTCCATAATGAACTACGCCGCAGCAGACTACGAGGTATCGCAAACCGTCATTGTCCGGCTTGCTGGAGCGCAAGCGGAAATCCCGTTACCGGAGACCGGACAATCCATAGATTCCCTCTTGCGCGGGAATGTCACGCTGCAAGCCTCGAAGAATTTACCCCCGAGAAGAACACATTCGGTAATTTGCAGCTTTAGTAAAAGCAATACATGTGCCAGAATTGCATATCACAAACGCAGGGCAGTTTTTCTTTGGCCGTATCTGTATTAAAGCGCACTAGGATGAGAAATATGGTAAAAAATGCATATATTTGCCGATATCAGCATTTTGCAGATGAGAAATGCATTCAACTTTGTGGGCAAGACTTTCCGCCTCATCAAGAATGCTCCTGTCAAGAAGTACCATCTGTGTACCCTTTTTGGCGGTATTTCCGACAAACATCAACCGGTCACTGTGTGACGAAGGTACAAGGCCGATTTCAACGAATGCCGCAACGTCAATTCTTTGACCGAATGATCCCCCGATAAGTACCTGATCGACATTATCATATCGGATACCTGCATACGAAAGGACTGTATCAACAAGGGCGGCTGCACGGGCTTTGGACTGCCTCAGCAGGTTAATATCAGACCGGCAAACATAAATGTCCGTATCAAATTCGCCGTAATCAGTGTACAAAAGAAAGCCCGTTTCTCCGTCAGACGTGATGATTCTCTTTGCTATGGAAGGGCTGATTAAGACTGGTGGACTGTCTGGCATAAAATCGCCCTGCTCTGAAACAATCCCGTTTCGTTTGAGCTCTGCCGCCAGCTCGATCAGACCGCTGCCGCAGATGCCCCGCGGCAGGCTTTCACCGATAACACCCAGATGAACATCCGAAGCGAGCCGCACCTGTTCAACAGCACCTGTTTCAGGCCGCATGCCGAACCTGATGCCGGTGCATTCAAAGGCCCCTGCATCGGGCGTGCTTGCTGCAACAATTTTTCCTTTATGATGCAGCACCGCCTTGATGTCGGAGCCAAGATCAAGCAGCAGCAGGGTCTCCTGTGAGCGGTGAAGCCGCGTTGCCAGGAGGCCGGCGATAATATCTGCGCCCACATATGATGAGATCACCGGCAGCGTGTGAAACAGGGCCCTGGATGATGATTTTATAAATGCCTGCTCTGCAGAAAATGACATCCTTTTGCGTGACTCAAGCAGTGACTGCTGCTCCATCATTCCGGGAATGCCTTTAAGAAACAGATGCAGCATCCCCGTTGTGCCGGAAACAGCTATTTCATACACAAACTGCGGAGAAACACCGGCTGCGCGGCACAGTTCGGTTATAAGAATATCTATGCGCAGAAGAATCGCTTCGTTCAGTATCTCAAGATTGAAAGGATCATCTGCAACCATGGTAATGCGGGATTCAAGATCGGCACCAATATCAATCTGCGGATTGGTATCAGTAACCACAGCGATCTTTTTGCCCGATCCGAGGTCAACCAGTGACGCCACAAGTGTATTCGTGCCGAGGTCTACGGCTATGGCAGACTTCTTATCCGTCGTATCGCCCTCTTCAAGACATATGAGCTCATTGTCTATAAAAACCGCCGTACACCCTCGAACATCCTTGGTAAAAAAATGTTCAAATCTGCTGGTGACCTCAGATGGAAGCTGTCTTACATCCGCATTCTGCGGCATACGTTCCTGAACCAGTTCGATAAACCGCTCACAGGAAAGCGCGCCGCCCCGGCCGGATTCAACATAAAGCTTCTTTAACCCGGGATTCACAATCCCTTCATTGCTCACCGGCTCGTCAACCAGCGTGATGGTAAAGGGCTTTTTATAGATTATCTCCGCCTGCATATCCTGTATCACCCGTGCCTGGCACGCCAGCCTGACCCCCCGTGCGATTTCCTGATCTGAAAGACATCCTTTCTCGGTCGGTGTCATGGGGCCCATTTTCTGGAAAGAACGGATTTTGCATTTCTGACAAATGCCTTCCGACCCGCAGGCAAAGGTAAGCTCAATGTTCTGGGGGTTGTCGTCGAGTATCGTTTCGAAAATTGATTTGAGATGCTCAACCCGTATGGTTTTGTTTTCCGGCAGAAAAGTTACGTTATGAAACTGTTTTGCAGCCATGAGAATCCGTGTTTTCTATTTGTTGTAATGGCTATCGCGACGCCATGCCTCCTGAAATAATGAGCCTGAAGCCCTCCTCCGTTGACATGCCGAGCTCGATGACGTCGGTCTCCGGCACCATAAGATAAAAGCCTGACGTGGGATTCGGTGTGGTCGGGACAAACACATTGAGGAGTTTCTGCTTTGTCTTTGCCTGAATCTCACCCTTTGTTATCCCCGTTACAAACACCATGGTGTAAATACCGCGCCGCGGATATTCAATAAGAACCACGCGCCTGAAGCTTGTATCCTCCATGGCGAACATCGCTTCTGATATCTGTTTAATTGAATTATAAATCTCTTTTACCAGAGGAATACGGGCAATAATAAATTCTCCAAGCGCGACAAGCTTTTTCCCGAGATAGTTGGTTGTAATGATACCCACGAGCAGGATAATACACAGGGTAATGATCACACCGAATCCCGGAATATAAAACGGCAAAAACGAAATTGGGAACAGCCTGTCCGTAAACTTTATTAGAATCATCAGGATATATACGGTAAGGGCTATGGGCACCACGACAAGAAGTCCGCTTGCAAAATATTTCTTCAATGCTTTTTTCATGGCAAATGCTCCTTTTTCTTAACGGATTGGCTCATCAAAATAAATCATTCACGTTTATTCCATGCGGCATATGCGCAAAGATGCTTTTCTGCCTTGTTACAGCAAGACATTTTCATTCCGCTCGGCAGGACCGGCATGGTATCCGGCATTATGAACAGGAGAGGCTCCTTATGCTGCAGTCAAAACAATATTGTCGATAAGGCGTGTAGTGCCCACATAAACGGCCAACGCCATGACGGCATCCCCTGATATGGCTGCTACATCTTCAAGGGTATCAACGGCACAAATCTTGATATAATCGATCCTCGTATGTTTTTCAGAAAAAATCATATCACGTGCGACAGCTATCAGCCGTTCTGCATCCCGCTCTCCGGCGTCGAACCGCTCTTTTACGGTAAAAAGTGCACGCGACAGGCTTAAAGCGGAACTGCGCTGCTCAGGTGTCAGATAGGTATTGCGTGAACTCATCGCAAGTCCGTCAGGCTCCCGGACAATCGGTCCCGGAATTATTTCGATGTCGTAGTTACAATCCAGCACCATACGCTTAATTACCATAAGCTGCTGAAAATCCTTTTCACCGAAAACCGCGGCATGCGGTTTCGTGCAGTTGAAAAGCTTTGCCACAACGGTTGTCACACCTTCAAAATGGTGCGGGCGGGTAATACCGCAAAGATGCCTGGTAATACGGTCCACCGTTATTGTCGTTTGGTATCCGTCGGGATACATTTCATGTGCATCAGGGGCGAAAATACAGTCACCCCCGACCGAAGCGACCAGTTTCATATCCCGCTCAAAATCCCGGGGATACTGTTCAAAGTCCTCTCCGGGGCCGAACTGTGCCGGGTTGACAAAAATGCTCACCACCAGGACATCTCCGTGCTCTTTACCGATCCGCATAAGGCTGAGGTGTCCTTCGTGAAGAAAGCCCATGGTGGGGACAAGGACCAGTTTTTTGCCCGTGCCCAGCATGCTGCTGGAAAAGGCGTGCATCTCTTTAACTGTTCGTATTATGTGCATAATATTCTCTTTACCACTGCATCAATAAAGATAGATTCGCAAAAAGTCCTGAAACCAGCTTAAACGGACGGTTTCGTAAAAAGCTTCAGATGCAAGGCGCGCGAAACCGAAGGAATGTGGCGCACGTACTGTGCGTCGCAGTGACTGAGGGTGAAGCGCAACGCCGCAGATGGACTTTTTACGGGACCGTCAATAAAAAACCCCTCTGAAAAAACTTCAGAAGGGTTATGCTGCCGGCATGAACCTGCATTTGCAGAAAAATTCAATGAACCGTGTCCTG
>WJKA01000063.1 GCA_014729375.1 Chitinivibrionales bacterium | reverse complement strand
GTACTTTTTGTCAGGAGCAAATCCGGCTGGGTCAAGGAAATGGATGCGAAATATTTTGGCAAGTGGGACATCTGGATGATCAACACTGATGGTTCGGGTGAGAAAAAAGTTGTTACCGACGGTTGCTGGGGCACATGGCGGCCTGACGGTCAGACTATTGTTTTTGCCCGGGGTGGAAAGGTTTTTACCAGAAATCTTTCGAGTGATGAAGAGAAGCTTATATTTGATGCTGAGGAAAAAATTAAAAAGGGCGCGATTGCGCAGCAGCCTGAGATGTCGCCAAACGGCAAGTTTCTTGCCATGACCGTTCGTGGCTCGGACCGTCAAACCGGTATCTGGAACTTTGAAAAGAATGAATGGTACACAACCGGCGGCGGCTGTCAGATCAACTGGTGGCCATCCAATAAAAAAGTGCTTCGCATGAATGAAGGGCACGGCCGGGGTGGTACCGAAGTCCTTTCCATTGAAGTTGATGAAAACGGAAAGCCGACCCAGCCGATCCGCGGGTTGCGGGTCCCCAAAGAACTCAGGTTTATGGACCTGCGGCTCAGACGGTCACATGAATATTTCCCCAGGATCGACCAGAGTGAAACCTGGCTTGTCTGGTGTGCAACTCAGTACGGTCACGATCATGATATTTACGATTATGAAGTATTTATCTGGGACATCACTACAAACAAGAAAAAAGATTTTGTCCGTCTGACATTTCATTCTGGCAACGACCGCTGGCCCGATATTTTTACCGGGGAACCTGCTGCTGCTCCCGCGGCAAGGGAAGAAGAGCCGGATGTGTCGTCTGATGAAGGCGCGGATGAGGAAATGGATGATACTGGTGACGAGGACATGGAAAGTGAATCAGAGGAACAGCCTTCAGAGGAAGATTCCGGTACTGAAGACGAATAATAAAAACGAAAGTTGACAGTTGTTAATAGCATGCATTGCAGGGTGCATGCTATTTTTTTTGTCTGCCCACGACTTTCAGTCGACACTTTGATACAACACCCCGTTTGTTCCGAGTGGGCCCGCCCCCGGGTATCATGCATCTGGGTGAGGTACTGTTTCCTGTGTCATGGAGCTTTATTCTGGAAAAAAAACATGGTGCATGACTTATTTTCATATAATATATGAAAATATCAATCTGTTTTACCAGCAAAAATGGCTGAAATTACGCTCAACGGCAAAAAAGAGAGCATTGCACGCGCTGTTCCGGTAGGTGATTTTCTCGAATCGAAAAATATCGGCCCCGGCAAAGTGGTCGTTGAAATTAATCGGGAGATTATCGGGAAAGAAGAGTATGCCACCCGGAATATCTGTCCGGGTGATAGCGTTGAGTTGGTAACGTTTGTTGGCGGTGGCTGAACATGAGTGATGAACTGATAATTGCCGGCAGGACAATACGCTCCAGGCTGATTACCGGCTCGGGCAAATATCGTGATGACCGTCTTATCAGAGAGGTCCTTGAAGTTGCGGGGTGCGATATTATTACAATTGCTCTTCGGCGGATAGATCTTGATCGGCCTGAAGACAGCGTTTTGAACCATATTCCTGAGGGAAAAATTCTTCTTCCGAATACCTCGGGGGCCCGTGATGCCGGTGAAGCGATTCGGCTGGCCCGCCTTGCCCGCGCTGCGGGGTGCGGAGACTGGATAAAAATTGAGGTAATTAACGACCAGAAATATCTTCTCCCGGACAACCAGGAAACAGTACTGGCGACAGAGGCGCTTGTCAATGACGGGTTTGTTGTTCTTCCTTACATGAGTCCCGAGCTTGCAACCGCACGTCGTCTGGTGGATGCCGGCGCCGCCTCCGTCATGCCGCTCGGCGCGCCGATCGGCACCAACCGGGGTCTCCGCACCCTCGACCTGATCGAAATTCTCGTTGAAGAGATTGATATTCCGGTTATTGTCGATGCAGGAATCGGGAAACCGTCGCACGCTGCACAGGCAATGGAAATGGGGGTCGATGCGATCCTTCTCAACACGGCAATTGCCGCTAGTGATGATCCTGTTGCAATGGCACAGGCATTCAGACTGGCGATTGAGGCGGGAAGGATTGCATATTGTGCGGGAACGGCCGCGCAGTCCACCATTGCACAGCCATCATCTCCCATGACTGGTTTTCTCAGAGATGACGACGAAACCGGTGAAATGGAATAATCGGGTGATGGATTTCCGGACAAAACTTCAGGAATATAAAAATATTGATATTGACAGGTATGCCGGCTCGGTCACCTCGCGTACTGTTGAATCAATTCTTGAAAAAGAGAAGTTGACAGTACACGATTTTGTCGCGTTGCTTTCGGATACTGCGCTCAACTATCTCGAGCCGATGGCTGCCAGGGCTGCGTCGCTTACCAGGAAACATTTCGGCAATGTAATTTTTCTTTTTACGCCGCTTTACATTTCCAATTATTGCGACAATTCGTGCAGATACTGCTCCTTTTCGTGCAGCCACGATATCGACAGGCGACACTTATCCGGGGAGGAGATTACCAGAGAAGCACGGGCAATCAGTGCTACCGGCATGCGGCATATTCTCCTGTTGACCGGCGAATCGCCCCGCAAAGCAACGCTGGAATATCTGGCAGAGGCGGTTGCGCGGTGCCGGGATTGCTTTTCGTCTATCGGTATCGAAGTGTATCCATTGAGTGTGGATGGGTATGCGCGGTGCATTGCCGAAGGAGTCGATTCATTGACAATATATCAGGAGGTGTATGATGAGCGTTTATATCATGAGTATCATAAAGGGGGGCCAAAAAACGATTACCGGTACCGTCTTGAAGCCCCGGAGCGGGCCTGCCGGCAAAATATGCATAAATTGACAATAGGACCCCTTCTCGGCCTTAATGATTTCAGAAAAGAGGCTTTTGCCGCTGCAGTGCATGTACAGTATCTCCAGCAT
>WJKA01000062.1 GCA_014729375.1 Chitinivibrionales bacterium | reverse complement strand
TCCTCCAAACGTGTATGCATCGACTGCGGCCGAGCTTGCGCACGAAGGCTTTGGCAGGGAATCGATCCTGATCAACGAAAAGCCGTTCGGATATGATTATGATTCGGCACGGAAATTAAACACCGGACTCGCGTACCATTTTGATGAAATGCAGATATTCAGAATCGATCATTATCTTGCCAAGGAAGCAGTTCAGAACATTCTTGTTTTCAGGTTTGCGAATTCGCTTTTTTACCCGGTATGGAACAGCCGGTATATCGAGTCGATCCAGATTAATGCATACGAATCCATTGGTGTTGAAAACAGAGGTTCGTATTATGATGGTGCGGGAATAATCAGGGACATGATTCAGAATCATCTGACCCAGCTCCTCTGCCTCATAACGATGGAGGCGCCCGTGTCACTTGATGCAGAGGATATCCGGGCACAGAAGATAAATATATTAAAAACAATCGAGGTCCTGGGCTCCCGGCGATTTCAGTACAAAGGCTACCATGATGAAAAAGGTGTTGCACCTGATTCAACAACTGAGACCTATGCGGAAATGAAGCTTCAGATTAATAATTTCCGTTGGATCGGCACACCGGTATATATCCGGACAGGAAAAGCACTCAACCGCAAAGGCACGGAGATCGGCCTGAAATTCAAAAAAGTGCCCCGTTTGCTGTTCAATGCCGGCGGTGCGCTGGATGCAAATAAAATCATTTTCAAAATTCAGCCGTCGGAAGGCATAATTATCGATATGGCGAGCAAAATTCCCGGCAGCGAAATTCAGTTAACAAATACCAACATGTCGTTTTGCTACCGCGATTCATTTCCTGCAGAGATCCCTGAAGCCTATCAGAAACTGCTTCTTGATGCAATCCGCGGTGACCGGACGCTCTTTGTCAGCGCTGAAGAAACGGAAATATCCTGGAAAAAATATGAGCCGTTTCTCGGCACAGGTGCTATAGAATTTTATGAAAAAGGCGAGGTGCCCGCGCCACGGCTGGCCGGGGGCTGGATAGATTTTGAGAAATACAAATCGATTTGTGATTAGGGGGAGAGGCGGCGACGTCCGTTCTCGACTGGATTCCATTTATCACCAGTATCATTCCAGCCGGTACCTGTCTTTTGATCCCCTGGTTTGTGTCAGAAAATATTCAGCCCCGTCGCATATTGAATTAGCGGGCCTTTTCTGTTCATGCCTTTCTTATGGAAGGGTTGAACAGATAATAAAATCGATTAATACACTAATTGAGCTAATGGATTGCGCTGTTTATAGGTTTGTAATGGAAAGCTCGTTGAGGGAAAAACGGGCACGATTACGATCATTCAAACACCGGTTTACTACCGGATACGACATTGCCTGCCTTCTTGAGGCAGCGAAACAGGCAATTGTCACATATGGCTCACTGGAAAATTGTGCGCTTCACCATGCAACGGACGCACAAGACTCGATTGTACCAGCCATGGCGGGATTCGCAGCTTTTTTCCGTGCATTCGGCAAAAAAATCCATGCAGGATCGGGAAGGTCCTACGCGTACTTAATACCGTCCCCTTTTGAGGGGAGTGCCTGCAAGCGTCTCAATATGTATTTTAGATGGATGGTCCGCCCGGATGATGGCATTGATTTTGGAATCTGGCGGCAATTTAAACCTTCGCAGCTTGTAATACCCGTTGACATTCATATTATGCGGGCGGCGAAGGACCTGGGCCTGACACGAAGGAAACGGGCCGAATGGAAAACGGCTGTTGAAATAACCGATAATCTGCGGAGTGTTGCTCCCGATGATCCGGTCAAGTATGATTTTTCGCTTTGCCGGCACGGCATGGCGCTTTTCCGTAAAAAAATCAATAAATCATGAATCAGAATACAAAAGAAATTAACAAGGAATTTTCAGGGCTTTCTATCAGCTCCGGAAAAGTAGTCGCCCCCGCCTGTTTATATTCGATTGTTCACAATCGCAATATTTCCCGTCGGACCCTTAAAAGCGACGAGGAGGTTGATCGGGAGTTGGAGCGTTTTGATTCCGCGCTTGCTTTTTGCAGCAGTCATCTTGAGAAAATTGCGGTGGAAGCCTCTGAAACAGTGGGAATGCCGGAATCGCAGGTTTTCATTACTCAGAAGAATATCATGAATGATGCTGCGATCGTTGAGGCTGTCCGGAAACTGGTCAGAGAACAGCACATAAATATTGAGCAGGCAATAAATCATGTTTACAATGAATATGAAGACAAGTTTGCCGGGCTTGACAACGAATATCTTCGCGAGCGATCTACTGATATGGGAGAAATCCGCCGCCGGTTGCTTGACCGGTTGAACAATACCAGTCCGGGATTTGCCTGCAAGGGCCAGGTTCATTGCAGTGAGGGGCGGGACAGCGTTATTGTTGCCGAAGAGCTCTCAGCGGACATGATGGTACACATGGATTTGACCAAGGTGCTTGCCATTGTAACCGAGCACGGCGGGATATCGTCACATGCGGCAATTATTGCACGGTCGGTCGGTATTCCTGCGGTTACCGGCGTTAAAAACATCATGGAACATGTCGGTTGCAGGACAAAAGTGCTTGTTGACGGCGATGAAGGGTGTGTAATAGTAAATCCTACCGAGGAAGTAATCCGTCAATGCATACCGGCGGAGCCTGTCCGAACCGATGATGTGTGCGTAATATCCACTCCGGAAGGAATGGGATTATATGCAAATGCGAGTCTTGTCGAGGATGTTCATCATGCAGAGGCGTTTCGGGCCGATGGGATCGGTTTGTTTCGTACGGAGATCATTTTCATGCGCGCTGAACGGCTCCTTGACGAGAACGAGCAGTATGAATATTATTCACAGGTACGGGATAGCTTGCCGGGCAAACCGGTAACCTTCAGGCTCCTCGATGTTGGCGGTGACAAAGAGCTCCCGTTTTTGCGAATCGAAAAGGAATCGAATCCGTATCTCGGCTGGCGCGGCGCGCGGTTCCTTCTGGGAAGTCCCGAGGTTTTTTCGGCCCAGGTCAGGGGTTTACTTCGACTGAGCGAAACCGGACCGGTGAAAATACTTTTCCCGATGATTGTCGATGCCCGTCAGTTTGAGCAGCTCCGGAAAGGCGTCCTGGATTTGATACCATCAACAAGAGCGCGTGCGGAGAATGTGAAAATTGGTGCGATGTTTGAGGTGCCGAGCGCATGCTACCAGGCGGAGAAGATTCTTTCTCAGGCCGATTTTGCCAGCATCGGGTCAAATGATCTGCTCCAGTATTTGTTTGCGGTGGACAGAAATAATGAGCTGGTCTCTTCGGACTATAATCCGGAGCATCCGGTTTTATGGGACGTACTGCGGGATTTAAGTTCAACCGCACGGCGGATGAATAAGCCGATCACTATTTGCGGCGAAATGGCCGGTCGCAAGGGTATGGCGACGCGTCTTCTTGACACGGGCCTGAGACTTCTGAGCGTCAGTCCGCGGCTGATTCCTCGCGTGCGCAATGAAATGGCTGAGTATGCCCGGCGCGAAGGGAAAGGAGACGTTCTTTACAATGGGTAGCAACAAGCTTCTTTTTGTTTCTGCCGGAGATTCCACACTGAGCGGACTTGCCGGAGCTTTCGCGAAGCCGCTGGCCACGGCGGGAGTGGAAATCCTGTGTGCCGGAAACCGGGGGCCGATTTCCCCCGATGCCGCTGCAATACTT
>WJKA01000061.1 GCA_014729375.1 Chitinivibrionales bacterium | reverse complement strand
GTCTGATTCAGGCAGGTGATTGCTGCACGGCTCAGCTTGTTGTCGAGTTCCCGGATATTGCCGGGCCAACCGTAATTCAGGAGCATTTTCTCCGCACGCTTACTCAGTTTGAGTTTCGGAAGATTGAATTTCGACCGATATTTTTCGATAGCACGGCGGGCCAGAAGGATTATGTCCTGTTCCCGTTCCCGCAGCGGCGGCAGGTGAATTTCAAATTCACTTAACCTGTAATACAGATCACTTCGCATGGATTCATCATTGTCACCGAAATCTTTCTTGTTTGTTGCCGCAATAATTCTGACATCGCTGTTATGCGGATTTGTATCGCCCAGCCGCTGAAATGACTGGTCCTCGAGAAAACGGAGCAGTTTTACCTGAAGGTGCTTTGGCATATCCGCGATTTCATCGAGGAAAAGCGAGCCGTTATTTGCCGATTCGATCAGACCCTTTTTATCGGTATTCGCGCCGGTAAAGGCCCCTTTGACATAACCGAACAGTTCGGATTCCAGGAGCGTTTCAGGGATAGCACCGCAATTAATCGGTACAAACGGCTGGCCGTTTCGTGCGCTGTGAAAATGTATCGCTCGCGCACACAGTTCCTTGCCGGTCCCGCTTTCACCGGTAATCAGCACATTGACCTCGGCGCGGGAAAGCTTCTTAATGGTTTCGAATATGCTTTTCATGGCAGCGCATTCGCCAATCATCTCAAAATCAGGGCCTGTTTCCATTGCATCCGCGGAAACGCCGGGATCGGGACGCCCCATTTCTATATGTCGCCGCGCACGGTTGAGCAATACTTTTAATTCATCAATGTCGACCGGCTTGCGAAGGTAATCGAATGCGCCTTTGGCAATGGCCTGTGGACCGAGTTCATCACCTGTGTGGGCCGTTATTACAATAATTTTTACCTGGCGGTCGAAAGTCAGAAGCGGATCGATCAGCTCAAGGCCTTTTTCCGGTATATTGTCGAGCCCCAGGTCAAGGCAGACTATTCCCGGCGCATCTGAATGGAATATGTCCAGGCATGTAGATGAGGAATCGGCCTCAAGAACTTCATATTCATCATTAAGCGCCCATTTCATCTGTTCCCGAAGGCCGTCATTGTCTTCAACAAGCAGCAGTTTCATTAAAAATCCCCGGTGCTGGTGCTAAAAAGGAAAATATCGCCAATGACAGAAATTATAATATGCGCACGGAAGATTCCAGGAAGAATGCCCTGTAAAAGCAAAAAAAAACCGCTTTACATAAAGCGGTTTTTCCCGGTTATCGTACAATCCTGGTAATTAATCTTTTTTTCTTTTCAGGCACAGTCCGGCAAGTGAAAGAAGGCTTAAGCCAAGAAGCGAGAGAGTTGCCGGTTCAGGGACCGAAACGCTGCCTTTCATCATGTCGTTGCCGCATGAGAGCGTTGTATGAAGGTCAAATGATTTTCCGGCAAGAAAACCAAGATCAATGCTTCCGGCTTCATAGTGAGTAGCTCCGGCAAAGCCATATTCGCTTCCATCGCTGTACTCGATCGCGCCGCTCCAGCCGGTCAGAATGTCTCCGCCGTTGGTAATGCGATACGGACGGGAATCATCGTTGTTGTTCGGAGGACCGGTTGTGCCCTGGTCAAATTCAACATCGCCGGTCGTGATATCGACAACATCGTAGGTGCCGGCGCCATAGTTAATGTCGATTGCATATTCGTAGCCGTAGGCATTGTCGATATCGGTTGAGTTGGCATCGCCGTTAAGATCAATAAAAACGTCTCCGGCAGTATAATGCGAGCCGCCGTGATCATAGCCATCCTGGAAATTAAATCCACCAACCATGCTGAGATCGTTGCCGTCAAGCATAAAAGCTTCAAGGTCCCAGTTCTGATTGGCAATCATTCTCGGCTCTACTTCCTGATCTTCTGAAGTATTGGTCCACCATGCCTTCTGAGTAGTATTTCCCCATGAGGGGGTATATGCCTTGCCGTCGGACACCGTAATATCAACCGGATCGCCATGTGCGGCAAAGAAAGCAAGTCCTGCAATTCCGATTGTGAGTGCTTTAAGGTTCATGGATTTCTCCTTCTGGTTATTTGGTTACAATTTCAATGAAGTGGTATTTAACGCAAGAATCGTGCCTGCTGGAAAAAGCAGGATTACGCACCCTGCATATATACACTGTTAAAAAAGCGGCTGATTTGTCGGCATTTCTTACACTTTTCGGAAAGAATCAGGCCAGTTGCTGTTTGCTGCAGAGTTCTCTGTAGAGCGGGCAATTCTTTAGAAGTTTTTCATGAGTGCCCGAGGCCAGTACTGAGCCTTTGTCCAGCATAATAATGCTGTCACAGTCGATTATTGTCGAAAGCCGGTGGGCGATAATAATCGAGGTCCGTCCTTCAAAGAGCCGTTTCATGGTTTCCTGGATTTTCTTTTCAGTAATAGTATCCAGTGATGAGGTTGCTTCATCGAGCACGACAACAGGCGGATTTTTCAGAAAAATCCTTGAGATTGCCAGTCGCTGGCGTTGTCCTCCCGAGAGTCTGACCCCGCGTTCGCCCAGGGTGGTGTCGAGCTTTTCGGGAAGTTCTTCCACAAATTTTTTTGCCTCCGCATGCTCGAGGGCATCATAGATTTCTCTGTCTGAAGCTCTGGGTTTTGCAAGGAGCATATTCTGCCGTACGCTTCCGGACAGGATAATGGTATCCTGCATGACCAGGCCGATCTGTTCCCTGAGACAGTTTTGTTTCAGATCCAGAATATCGTGGCCGTCGATTCGGATCGCGCCCATTGTTGCCGCGTAGAACCGGAGAAGCAGGCTGATAATCGTTGATTTTCCGGCACCGCTTTCCCCCACAATTGCCAGGCTTTTTTTCTCTTCCGCCACAAATGATGCGTTTTTCAGAACATCGTCACCACCCTCAACAGGATACCTGAAGCAAACGCGGTCAAATTCGACAATACCTTTAAGATCAACATCTTTTGCACCGGGCTTATCCTTGATTGTCGGATGGATTTTGAAAAATTCGAAAACCCGGTCAAAGGATGCCAGCGAGCCAAAAATAAGGGTCATCTGTTGCATGAGATGCATTATC
>WJKA01000060.1 GCA_014729375.1 Chitinivibrionales bacterium | reverse complement strand
GTGTGCTGATAGCAGACGTTTTCAAGGGACAGCCAGCGGAAAAGGCCGGAATAAAAGCCGGAGATGTAATCATTTCCATTGATGGTGTCCGGGTTGAAAATGTAAACGAACTCAGAAACACTGTTGCCAGTATTAATCCGGGCAAACAGGTGCCGATTGAAATAATTCGGGGCGGCGGCAGAAAAGTCATTAAAGCAAGACTTGGTGACCGGGATGAAAAAGAGGTCAAAAAAATAGCAGAAGAGGAGGAGATGGGTGACAGCGGCGCCGAGGTCGATGAAACAAAGACGCTCGGCATCAAAGTAAGCGATATTAATGATGACCTTCGAAGCAAGTTCTCGATTGGCAAATCCACCGATGGTGTTGTCGTCGTCGAAATTGACAGATATTCACAAGCCGCACGAGAAGGAATCAGGCCCGGCGATGTGATCAAAGAAATTCGTATTAAGGGAAGGAAAGCGGCAACCGTTTCAAGTGCAAAGGAATTTAAAAAGCTTACCAGAGGACTCAAAGAAGGAGATTCGGTTATGTTTCTCATAGAACGCGGGGGAAGTAACCGGTTTGTAGCCTTCAAATTGCGAGATTAAATTTCCGGGAACAGTACCATCGGAATTGCACGCCTCCGGCCTCGTGCGGTCGGGGGCTTTTTTTTAAAATTAAGATATCTGCTTGACTCGCTTCCGAGGGAATAGGTATCTTATTTAATCATATACAATTATTGGATTAAACCATAATTCCTATGGGGGATGGCTATGAAAAAGCTCCTGATTGCAATTATGGGCTTAAGCGCTCTAATGCTGATTGTCGGTTGCGGTGTGAGCAAGAAAAAGCTTGTTGATGCCGAGAACCGCATCAATGCACTGCTGAACAAAGGTGTACCTGACAGTTCGCTATCACGTGCAAAGGTGTTTCTTTACCAGGCCCGATCGGCTATGGAGCGCGGCAACAGAGGCCTTGCCCGGGAAAGCGCAGATTCAATGCTGATTCTGGTTGCCCGGGCCGAGTCGGAGTATGATGACATGGTGAAAGAATTGAATCCGGAAATCGACTCGCTGCGACGGTTTATTTCGAATCAGCGACGTGAACTCGACGGGCTTCAATTGCACAAGCTCGACAGCGTAGTGGCGCGCGCGGATTCCTTTGCCGCTATTAACTGGATTCTGCAAACGAAAAACAACCTGCAAGCAGCCGCCAAAATGGTTCCGCAACTTAAATTCGACCAGGAGCGCGCTGAAGAACTCAAACCGCGTATTCCCGGACAATGGATATGCCAAGACAGGAAAAAAAGTGAGGCACACAAGGAAGTCAACCTGGTAGAAAACAAAATTTTCGACTTTTACCGAAACGGCAAAGTCACCTATACCGAAAAAGGAAAAGGCCAGGGAGGCACCCACTATAAAGTCGATTACCTCTTTCTGTCAAATGGAAACTGGGATGTGATGGGAGATACGATTGTTTTATTCATTGACAGGTTCCAGCGTGTACGCGAAAAATCATGGGAAAAAGTTGTTGAAGGAAAGCGGGTCCGGTGGGAGGAGAAAAGTATTCCGCCGGTTGATACCGTTATTACCGATGGTTCTCAGGACCGGTTCATAACATTTTCCGACCTGAAAACCGATTTCAGACGAACCAAAAGATATTGATCGTCCGACTCAGAATGAACAAAAAAAGGCGAGGAACATTCCTCGCCTTTTTTACTGGTATAGGAGAAAATTGTTATCCCGGATTAATGTCGACCATTTTCCTCGTTTTCCGGTAGGTGCGGAAGCTCACTGTTCCGTCGGCTTTGGCAAAAAGGGTGTCGTCGCTTCCTTTGCCGACATTATTCCCCGGATGAATTTTTGTTCCACGCTGACGGACAAGGATATTTCCCGCTTTGACTGCCTGCCCGCCGTATCGCTTGACTCCCAGCATTTTTGGTTTGCTGTCACGCCCGTTCCTGCTGCTGCCAACGCCTTTTTTATGTGCCATTTGAAAACTCCTGCCTGTGATTATTCCTTAATTGATGTTATCTTAATGCTGGTATAATCCTGCCGATGACCCTTTTTGCGCAGATAATCCTTCCGCCGTTTTTTCTTGATGGTCATTACTTTATCATTCTGCCCGTGCTTAACGACCGTTCCTTTTACCGTTACGCCGTCAATAACAGGTGTTCCGGCTGCAAACGCCTCATTGTCCTTCTTTATGCCGACAACCTTTTCCAGTACAATCTCGCTGCCTTCGGCAGCATCGATATGGGGGATGTCTATTGTTTCGCCTTCTTGTACCTTGAATTGAAATCCGCCCTGTTCAACAATGCAATACATTTGTATCTCCCTCAGAGATTTTTCAGGTGAAAACTCAGCTAAAATACAATATTTTCGTACAGAGAATCAATGCTATTACGATTATTTACAGAAATTACTTCTTTGAATCTCCACGCGGCGTGAAAAGGTATTCATCGTGGTCCAGTGTTTCATCTTCTTTTACCTCAAGGTGAACCTTATGCTCCTTTTCCATTCGCCTGATAATATCCCTGCCCTCGTTTTTGAGGAAATCGGCGACTGATGAGTGCACGGCGAGAGTGAAGTACTTGTTTCTTCTGGTGTTACCTGGGCGCCGAAGCCAACGGTCGATGCGCGCGGTTACTGTTGCCGGGGAGACGACCCAGCCGACACCATGGCACACATGGCATACGTCGGTATAAAATTCCTGCAGCTCGGGACGGACTCGTTTTCTGGTAATTTCCATGAGATAGAATTTCGATAAACCGGTTGCCGATGTTGATGTCCGGTCATTGCGAAGCAGGTTCCGCATTTCAGTTTCAAGCCTTTTCTTGTTTTGCAGACGTTTCATGTCGATAAAGTCGACAACGATAAGGCCGCCGATATCCCTGAGGCGAAGTTGCCTGACTATTTCGTGTGCGGCCTCGAGATTGGTGCGCATAAGCGTTTCCTCAAAATCAGCCCTTCCGATATTCCTGCCGGTATTAACATCAATTGCAAGCAGTGCCTCTGCATGATCGAACGCGATATACCCGCCGCTACGCAACCATACTTTGCGACGCAAAGACCGCTCGAGATCTTTTTCGATATCGAATTTATCAAAGAGCGGAAGATTTTCTTTATAATGGACAACTTTTTTACTCAAATGGGGTGATACCGCATTAATGTATCGCTGTATTTCGTGATAGTCTTCTTTCTGATCGACATACACATTAGAAACGTCATTTGAGAGAAGGTCTCGGATTACGCGGGTTGTGATGCCCATTTCTTTATAGACCAGCCTCGGGCCTTCACCGGAAAGTGCCTGTTTCTGAATGGCGCGCCACCGGCCGATCAGGTGGTGGATTTCCTTGATAAATTCATCTTCGGAAACGCTCAGTCCGATAGTTCTGACGATAAATCCAATTCCCGGGGGTTTTAGCTGCGCGATAATCTGCTTTAATTTTTTACGTTTTTTGTAATCGCTGGTTTTTTTTGAAACTCCGATAAAATCTGAATCGGGAACCAGTACAAGAAACCGTCCGGCAATGCTTATCTGCGTGGTTACTTTTGCTCCTTTTGATCCGATCGGTTCTTTTGTAACAAGGACCAGAATTTCCTGCCCTACCGAAAGGATTTTTTCAATCGGTATCCGGGGCAGTTTTTTTATTCGGGCGCGTCCGCCCGAAGAAAAGTGCTCCATGAGCGTGTCGCCTTTGTCTAAAAGAAGTGTCGGGTCGACATCGGAGGCGTGAAGGAACGCACATTTTTCCAGGCCGATATCGATAAATGCCGATTGAAGGCCGGGCAGGACCGACTTGATTTTACCCCGGTAGATATTCCCGAGCATTCTGATATCGTCGGGGCGTTCCACAACAAGCTCGACAACGGTGCCGTTTTCAAGCAGCGCGGCCCGTTTTTCGGTTGGCGTGGCACTGAACAGAATTAGTTTTTTCATTATTTCGCCTTTATTAAAAAGATATTTTTACACTGAGAGAAAAGTTGTGTTCTTTGAAAATTTCCGATTTTATTTTGTCGTTGGTCCGGATATAGTCGTAAGAAGCGCCGCCGGTGATTTTATCGGTAAATCCATAGGAAACATGCGGACCAACTTTTATTTCACGCACATCGGTTGTCGGTGTAGCCTTTGTGTCGATATTGATATCTGTTTCTGGATTATCTTTCGTTTCGGCATAATTATGGTTATGTGATGCGCTCAGGCCCATTTCAATTCTGCCTTTCAGAGGAATCGCCCATCGAAAGAATTTGAATTCCGACCGCCGGGGCGTTTTTTCAATAGAATAATTGACAGTCCAGTTGTCGGTATTATTCTTTGAATTTGATTCCTTTTTGGTCTCCGCGACATTTTTGTCAATAGTCAATTTGTGTTCGTAAGAAAGATTGACCGGCCATTTTTTCAACGTGCCCTTTACGCTGACAAGCGGGGAAAAAGAGTGGGAGACGCCAAGTGACGTGTCGGTAATTTCGACTTTGCGGTCCTCCAGATCACGCAACTGGACATTGAGCGTCATGTCTTTCTGGTACGTATAGCTGCTACGCAGTGTTACGTTGCGCAGGTTGTTTTTTATCGCCTCAATCTGATTCAGGAGTGATGATGATGCGCTGACGCCGATTTTCGGAAAAACGATCGTTGTTTCGCGTTTGGTTGTATCAGGTGTAATCTTGTACCGTTTTTCGTGGTCGAGGCTGATCCGGTCGAACCGGATGTCGACCGGCGATGGAATGCTGAAGCTGGTCGAGGTGCTCCAGTCCCGTTTGACACTACGGCTGTCGTTGCGAAGGCGGTCTTCTTCATCATTGTTTTTCCGGCGATATTGCATGCCGCCGAATGTGGAAACATCGTCCATGTCACCCAGAATTATATCACCGGGGCCCCGTCCCTTGAGACCGAGCTGGTATTTGAAGAAATCAAGCGCATTGTGATCCAGCGTTCGTCGCATAAATGTTGCATCCATATCTTTGTTGAGAAGCGCCAGGCTGGAGTTGTAATTAAAGCTCACCGAGTTGAACCCGACTTTTTTCAGACCGCTTTCTGCAGAAGTGAAAAAATCATTCATATTTTGTACCTGCCCGGTAATTTTCGACAAATCAAGCATCAGGTCTCTGAATTTAAGGGAACTGGTAAATCGCAGGTCGCTGTTCACTCCCAGGTTAAGGTAATGGGTCGGGTCATTTGCACGCCTGTTTTCGGTTCCGGTGAACCCGGCAGAATATGTCGCCCGATGATCGAGCCAGTCGAAAATCCTGGGTTCAAGCCGGGCACTTGCTTTCTGTGACCGGGACTCTTCACCATATAAAATATAAAAATCACTCCACGCGGTATCCAGGCTGGCAACATTATCCCTCACAAGGTCTTTCCCCAGCCCCTCTTCCTCAACCGCGTCGTCGAGATTTCTGTCCACTGAGACGTTATAGTCCAGATAGAGGAGGGGTTTTATCGGTGCGTAGCTCAAGGTGAATCCGTGTCCGAGATCGAAAGTTTCGTTTTCATTAAGCCTTCCAAGCCGCTGATTTGACTCAAAGTGTTTTCCGTAGCGCGCACTGGCTATATCAAAATTGATTGAGCTTGGCAGAAAAGTCAACTCATATCTCTGCAATTGTTTAAGCCGGTCGCCCTCGATACCGCCGAACGGCTTCCATTTTGTCCATTCTGGGGGATTGCGTGGACTGAGATCGTATTTCAGTCCGGCATAGTAATCTTCATTTTTTCGTATTTCAAGATAATCACCAGTACCATCGGGACGGGCACCAAGATGCCGTTCGCTGTTGTCGTATGAATAGCTCATCCGGTCGATTTGGAATCGCTCGGCGGTCATTCTGGTAATCGGATTTTTAGAGGTGGCAGATTTTCGATAGCTGGTGGAAACAGACTGGGTGGTTTTTTCTGTCTGGAAATGCTGAGATTTCGATTTCTTTTCATCAAAGAAATCAAAAAGCTTGTCCGGTTCATTTTTTTCAACCAGTGAAATATCGCTGTTAGGCTTGATCTGAGGACGTTCGATTGTTCCGGTAATTCCGGCATCGAGCGGTACCGAGACCCGCCACTCGTTGGGAAGAAATTTGTCGAGTTTCCATGATGCATTGACATTGCCAGAGACAGCCGAGTTGCCTGGTGTTATCTGGTTATCGGTCATCTTCCTGAAATTGCCGTCCTGGTAATTTGCGCCAGCATCAATTGTCATAAAGTCGGCCCATTGTGTATGGATATGGGCCAGCGCGGCTGAGCCGCTCAACCCCCGGAGACCAAGCGCTTTCATTTCATTGATCCAGATTTCGCCGGAAAGGGTGTCGTCAGGCTGCGGATTTTCAACCCCGGACCGCGCAACACCCATCATGAAGGTCTTGATATTTGAGAAACTCGGCTGCACGTTTGTAACCGATTGTATGCTGTAATACGAATAATCATCAATGCGCCACGTCGTGTCGATATGCGCGGTATCGCCATAAACATTCTGATAAGCCAGTTTGGCGTTGGCAAGCGCGCTCAGATCGATTTCAATCGGCTGGCTCCAGGGCGGGTCAACATTCCACCCCGGTCTCAGCGCAGTGCGGTATTCATAATACGATGAATCATGGGTTCCAAACCTGAACACGAAAAACATTGTATCGGTCAGAGAGGGATTATTTTCCATTTGCTGGTCGCCGTGAACAAGGAGATTGATTTTTTTATATGCCGAAATGTCCTGAGCATGATACGTATAGAGCCGCTGTACCAGTGCTTCTTCACCGGGAAGCAGGTCAAAGTAATTGAGCCGGAGCGATTGTTCTTTCTGCAGTTTTTTGGTTCGGCTGTCACGCTTGAGCCTGATATGTTCGGTCGTTTGTACATCATACCTGTTGCCGCTGTAGCGTGTTCCTGCAGGCATATAATAGCCGCGGTTGTCTTCGGTGTTTAATACCGCGGATTCTATTTTGATCGTATCTGAAATTATCACAGAATCGAAACCCGGGGGCTGAGGACGGT
>WJKA01000059.1 GCA_014729375.1 Chitinivibrionales bacterium | reverse complement strand
CGCGCATGATATTGTATACTTTCCTATGAAAGGAGACAATGGGTGAAAACTACAACAGATAGCGGTTCTGCATTTCTCCCGCGCCGTTTTCCGCAGCGGCAATACAATTCCGGGAACGCGGGAGTAACAATGGTTGAGTTGATGGTTATTATTGCGGTTGCAGCGATTCTGGCGGTAGTTGCAATCCCCAACCTCGGTCGCATGATGGCCCGGATCCGCCTTCGAAACAGCGCAAACGAAGTAGCAAGCACGTTGAAAATGGCAAACTCACGCGCGGTAGCCAATCCACGGGTACACTGCGGCGTCTATTTTGATTTGAATTCACAGGAACTCACGGTTTTTTTCGATGACGACGGAAATAATCAATTTGATTCCGGCAGCGACCGGATTTACCAGAATGCCATTTCTCTTGACAGGTCAACCACGTTTTCTTTGACCACCATAACCGATAACGTGGTCATTTTCCGGGGTGACGGTTCTGCCAAAAACGGCGCTGTTATCGAGGTCGAAGACTCAAAATACAATCAATCAAAAACAATCACAGTCATTAAACAAAGCGGCAAAGTCCAGATACAATAACAATGAAAAAACGAAGCTGGTACCTGAATTCAAAAGGTCTTTCGCTTATTGAAATCATGGTAGCGCTCGGTGTTATTGGAATAAGTATTGTCGTTATACTGATGACCGAGCGATATAAATGGGATGGATTCAAGCGCTCCAGAAAAGTAACTGAAGTTACCAATATTATCGAAGACAGAATTGAGCACATGAGGATGTTTATTGCGGCGGCCCCCGATAGCAACTGGCCACCCTGCCCGCCGGCGAATTTCCCCTGTGAAACAACATTTACCGAAAAAGATATCACCCTCACCCGTGTTATCGATGAGGCACGAAATTTCGACAACGAAACAGTTGCAAATGCCGTGAAAGTATCCTTTCATGCCCAATGGGAAATCCACAGCAAAACCGATTCTGTTGAAATCACCACCTATGTCGCAAAAGATTTCTGATATGCTTTCCTGCACAAGAGGCCTGACATTAATCGGCCTGCTTATTGCGATGGTTATCGGTGCGTTTATTCTCACGGCAATGTCACGCCTGTTTACCGGTTCGGTTGAGAGTTTTACTGCAGAAGAACAGTTGCTTGATATCAGACACACGGCAAATACGACCATCGAGCGCCTGAGAAATATCTTTATGGAGGCCGGCGTCGACCTTCCGCTCGATGAAAACGTTATTTATTATGATAACGGTGACATAATCGTTAAAGTTAACCGCTCGGGAGCATATTATCAGTTCGCAAAAGATATTACTACCAACGAAGTCGTTGTTGATAACGGTAATGCTTTTGCAGGAGAAAACAGCGTCTGGAAAAAAAACTACGGCGAAAATCCTGTTTCGCTCTCTCTCAGCTCTGTTGCAGACAACACATTGATTTTCACCGCAGAACATAATTTTCTTCTCGGTGATGAGCTCTACCTTTATGAAACACATCGCTACCACTACAACGAAAATGCCAATAAGCTTACCGTTTCAATAGACGGCAACTCTCCAAGCCTGATTGCCTCGAATATCAATGACATTTCTGTTGAATTCTACTACGACCCCACCAGCAAAAATGTAACAGAGGCCTGGGACAGCATGCGTGTGTGCAGCCTGTATGTGAATGTAGAATCACCGATTAAAAAGAAATCCGGAAATCCTATGGAGATAGAGATGAACAAAATTTTCTACCTGAGAAATAAAATCCCGATTGGTGGATGAAAAAACAGACAGCTTTTCAGGCTTTTCCGGCCCCGGAGGACCCCATAGAGTGAATGTAATGAGCAATAATTGCAGACTTCAGATTTGTTTTCGAATTTCAAATGTATTTCCAGCAGGTTCGTCTCTATGAAAAAAAACAAACTCTCCATGAATAACAACAATGGCTATGTTCTCATTGCTGCAACCATGGTAATGGTCGGAATTACTGCAATGGGACTCGTAATGGTCCGGAGTGCCGGTCGAAGCAGAATTTCTGCGGAGAATCTGAAAAATAAAGCTCGGGCATTTTATGCATCCGATGGTGTCATGACGCTTCTTGTCCAGGAAGTAATCAATGACAATGCAATGACATACCTTGGCCATGATGATTCTATTGTAATCGAAACCGAAAATTTTGAAGTCAGAGAGGAAATTGACGGCTACTCCTGGAATGTTGTTGACCTCACCGGTGCATCAGGGGGAAAAGCGGTGAAAGCCGGCCCCGATTCCCCGGAGGATTATATTGTTCACTCAAATTTCGCCAATACCAGTCCCCGGCTTGACTACCCGCTCTGCCTCGCGGATACTGGAACGCATTATGTATGGACTCGTGCTACGGCCCCGCAAACAACCGATGATTCCTACCACATGGGAATTAACGGACAGGAATTGTCCTCCCTCAAGCGTATTAATATCGATATCGGTACCTGGACCTGGTCGTGCATGACAATGGACAGCGTTTCCGTCTTTTTTAATATTGATGAGCCGGGAATATTTACGCTGAATGTGTGGATGCGGGAAAACGGGCTGATAATCGACAAAATACTTATTACTACACACGAAGATTATGCGCCGTCGGGGGTCGGCCCGGAAGAAAATGCCTGCAATGTCAAATCCGAGTGGCAGGTTGATAATTTTACCGTCACGTCATCGCTTGCCCCCCGCGGCCTGATGGGTTTCGACATTAAAACCGATGCGTTTATGCTCGATAATGAGGGCAATAAAATCTATTCCGCGCCGCTGCAGCAATACTTTTCAAAAGGCGGCTCCCTGGGATATCCGCCGGTCGAATATATCGACATCTTTTACTATGACTGGCACACCAACTGTGACTCCCACTGGCGCACACTCCTGTGTGATACCTGCCCGTACCACAATGACTGGCGGGACAATCGTGACTGGACCTGTAATCCGGCCTATCCCGACCTCGAATCGTATAACCCTGCAGTCAAAAACAGCGGAGGCCCGCACGACGGCACCATGTATGTTGTTAACAACGCGCTCACAGCAGACCGTAAACCGGTCCTGGTAGATCCTCTTCCCGGCAATTACCGGGATATCATGTACAAAGAGCTGGATAACTGGTTCAGAGTAAGCGGCACCAACGGCCCGGACCCCGCCGTGGAATTTTATTACGACTCGACCCGCAAACGCTGGCAATGGGGCCTTGTCGGCTCGCACGATCCCCTGCCGAATTACAGCTCGATATACGGGGGCGCCGACCGCGAAGGCGAATATGTCGGGCCCAACCACGATCCGGACTACTGCATGGCAAACGTGCTTATTGTTGATTCCCTGGAATTTCATCTTATCGACAATGAAAAAGGTACCTACTGGTTCCAGCCAAACTGGTCTGATATCGAAAAAGGTTTTCTCAATATCAACGATCGCGGGTTCGGCCAGGAATGCGGCAACACCGACAATGTCCACTTTGCATCCGAGATGCACAACACTTTCATCTATCGCGGGGGCGAGATATTTGCCATGACCGGGGGTGATGATCTCTGGGTTTTTATCGATGACACCCTGGTAATCAACAAAGGGGGAATCCACGGAGCAGAACACGGCAATCTCGATACGGTCTATCTGGATGATCTGGCCGCTGCCAGAGGATGGGCTGTTGGTGATGAAATCACGTTCGACTTTTTCCAGACCGAAAAACAGCCCCCCATGGGACAGTTCTGGGGTTCAACCAACATAAACATGTCTCCAAGGATGGTGGCCGGAAGACGCCGGTGGAAACGCGATTACGGAGTACTTGATTAGAGGAACGAGTTCGCGAGGTTACGATGTTGCGAACGCACGCCTGCCGGCCGAAGGCTGGCCCGGCGGAGGACCGCCCAACCTTGGTCGACCCGCACACACTCCCCCTGCTGTCCGAACCGCAGCGACAAAAAAACCATCTTGACTTCACAGCCGGTTCGCGGTATAATATATAAAGTATATGCCATACTGTATAGCCT
>WJKA01000058.1 GCA_014729375.1 Chitinivibrionales bacterium | reverse complement strand
GTCCCCATACCGTACTGGTTATTTTCACAAATGTAAATAATCGGCAGGCGCCATATTTTCGCCAGGTTCAGACTTTCATGAAACGCCCCCTGATGAATGGCGCCGTCACCGAAAAAACAGAGGACAACACCATTTTCCTTTTTATACCTGAGTTTGAGCGCAATACCGGTAGCCACCGGAATCTGGCTGCCGACAATGCCGTTGCCGCCCATCATGTGGCGGTCCGCGCTGAAAAAATGCATGGACCCGCCCTTGGCCCGACTGCACCCGTCTGCCTTGCCGAACAGTTCGGCCATAAGGTTGTTTGGGGGGATGCCGCAGGTAAGCGCATGGCCGTGGTCTCTGTATGCGGTGACTACGTAATCTTGTGAGAGGTCAAGAGGCACTATTGATCCGGCAGCGACCGCCTCCTGACCGATATACAAATGGCAGAATCCGCCGATTTTCCGCATACCATACATCTGTGCCGCCCGCTCTTCAAACCGGCGAATCAGAAGCATTGTTTTTAGCAGTGCCTGCGACGGGTATTTTGCTGCTTGTTTCTTTTTCTTTTTTGCCGACCGCATAACTGAAAGACTTTCTAAAATGTTATGGTCTCTTTTGTCCCTTCCACAGGTTTGAAAAATACCGCTTTCGCAGCAATCGTTTCGAGTACCACCATTTCGTGAGGGTTCTCATTTAATTTCCAGAATGTCCTCAAGCGGGGTGAGACCAGCTCCAAAACCTCAGAGCACAGCGACGCATTCCGGCATATTTTCATCGGACCGGAAACTGTTATAATCGTATCGAGCGATGTTGTCTGAAACATCCATTCAATCCCGGGGTTGGCAAGAACATGGTTTACTTTTGTAAATTCTGGTGATGTAACCATGTAAATGGATCCAAAACGGTCGTCAAGAATTACCGGCGTCACCCAGCGCATATGGGGCCTGTCTTTTGTATCCATTGTTGCCAGAACGGCTGTTTTTGCATGATCTGCCAGCAGTGCCAGCTCTTTCCATAATTCATTCATATCCATAAAAGGTCTCCTGAAAATTGCAGGGAATAGATTTCAGGAAAATATATAAGCGCAATATTTGTGCCTAATTTATCTGTACTGTTTCAGTCTGGAAAAATGGCATGCAAATTGCAAGTATGTTAAACCTTATATATTTTGGAGATGTTTGTGCATTGTATGGTCTGTGCACTTTTAAACAACCCGGGTAAGGAAGGAGTTTTTATGGCTGAATTGCGTGCTATCTACAAATGCGCCGTATGTGGTAATATGGTACAGGTACTGCACAATGGAGGTGGAACACTCTCCTGTTGTGGTCAGCCTATGGAGTCTCTTGTGGAGAACGATACCGATGCTGCTCAGGAGAAACATGTTCCGGTCATTGAAAAAACTGATGGCGGAATCAAAGTAACGGTCGGCAGTATTCCGCACCCCATGGCCCCGGAGCACTTCATTCAATGGATCGAGCTCATTGCCGGGAACAAGTCGTATCGTCAGTTTCTCACGCCTGAAGACAAACCTGAAGCGTTTTTTGCTGTTGATGCCGACGATGTTTCCGCGCGTGAGTATTGCAATCTTCACGGCCTCTGGAAAAAATAACACGCCAATTTCGTCGCAGGTCCCTGCAGGGGGGGGTATCTTCCATCCAGGCAGGGACTTCACCTTTGTCACCTTTGTACAAGGAGCAGTGTGCATGGAAAATATCAAATCAATAGTTGACAGAAGAAACTTTGTTAAATCGGCCGGCGCGGTCGCGGGAGCATTGCTGTTTTCCGGAAATATTTTTGCAAAACAAACAAACAAGCCTTTGGTCCAGCCGCCGCTTCCCTATGCTCTTGATGCACTGGAACCCCATGTCAGCGAAAAAACGCTTAACCTTCATTACAACCGTCACCATAAAGGATATTACAAGCTGGTTTCCAGGCAGGTGACGGGCACACAATATCATGATTCTTCACTGGCAGAAATTATTCGAAAAGCGCACGGGAGCATTGATGGTGTGGAAGAGGCAACGTTTTACATGGCGTTACTTGCCTGGAACCATGATTTTTACTGGAAAAGCATGAAACCACAGGGTGGAGGAAAGCCCGGTGAAAATTGCGCAACAATGATTGATGCATCGCTTGGCGGTTATGATACATTCAGGAAAAAATTCAAAAGGGAAGCCATGAAACCTGGCAGCGGATGGGTATGGCTTGTGCACGAGGGCGGGAAACTGAGTGTTGTGCGCACCACCTATCATGATACAGCCTTGCTGAAAGAGAAAACACCGCTTCTGACCATTGATGTCTGGGAACATGCATATTATCTTGATTACAAGGATGATAAAGAAAAATATGTCGATGCATATCTTGACAATCTTGTCAACTGGGACTTTGTGGAATCAAATATCAAAGGGCCAACACAAAAGAGTGAGAAATAATTCCTTTGAGACGGAATAATCAGTGATATTCCGGTGGGGAAGAGTGAGATGAACCAATCTGGTGTGCGTGGTATTCATAGCCACTATATTTCTGGGCCGGGCGTGGTTCAAGTTGCTGGTGCAAATAATAAGCTGCAATCCGGCACTGAACGTGGTTTTATCGAAATGCGAAAATGTATTACAATACACCGGTACTGATGAATTTTCATACACTTTTTGTTACTGAACGATGAAAGATTGTATTCTTATGAAAATCAGATTTCTTGGTGCTATTTCAGTGCTTGCCATGCTCAATGTAGAGTGTCTCTGGTATTTTACTCATGAGCGGCGCGATGTAATCATACCGGATGTTGATGTGGACCAGACATTACAGGTTGCCGAGCAGGAGCTGGAGCAGGGCGGTTGGGGCAGCGTGCTTCCGGTATGGGCCGTACGCGATCAGTTGTTTAACCCTGAGCAGGCTGAAAAAGTAGCTGATTTGTATTTTAAGCATAGTGACAGTCTCAAAGAGAATTTTGATATCTGGCATCTGACATGGGCGATTTCGAATATCTATCGTCTGGGTGGTGACAGCGTGCAAATGGTTTTGCAGGATGCGTATAGTGACGCCCGGACCCGGGCTGAAAAAATTCATGACATTGCCGACAGGCATGTCAATGGCGAACACATATACATGGGCGGTGCGCATATAGGCGGTCGCCGCGCAGAATTTCGTTTCCTGGTAGTCCCGGGAGACAAACGGTACCTCAATTCGTATGAAGAGTATCTGGAGCGTACAAAGAACTGATCAAACAGAATGTTGTAATATGGAAACCGGCATATATATCTGGTACACGGATTGCAGGATGTAATATTGCAAACAATTAACAATTTAAAAAGGAGTCAGTATGTTGAGTAGAAAGATGGAGTCTGCGCTGAATGGTCAGATAAACAATGAGATGTATTCGGCGTATCTGTACATGGCAATGTCCTCGCATGCCAATGACCGGGGGCTGAAAGGCTTTGCTGCCTGGTTTATGGTTCAGTATCATGAAGAGATGTTTCACGCGATGAAGCTTTATGAATACGTGCAGCGTCAGGGAAACAGCGTAAAGCTTGAAGCGATCAAACAACCGCCGAATACGTGGAAATCGCCGATGGAAATGTTTCAGCAGACACTGAAGCATGAACAGTTTATCACCAGTTGTTTCAATGAATTGACCGAGCTTGCAATAAAAGAAAAAGATCATGCCACCCAGATATTTCTGCAATGGTATGTTACCGAGCAGGTTGAAGAAGAAGAAAATGATAATGAAATAATCGGCATGTTGAAGGTTGCCGGCGATAATACTCACGCGCTTATGATGATCGACCGGGATATTGGCTCACGTGGGACCACTGTACCGACCGATTACAGCCGGGGCATCGAGGCTGCATTGAAGGCTGCACAATAATATGACAACCGGAATTTTAAAGAACGCAAAGAACGGTGCCGCACATTTAATACTCGGCGGGGGCTTGCTGCTAAATGTTTTTGCAGCAGAGCCCGACCGTGTTTCTTTTGGTGTCGGTTTTATGGGGGGAGCGCGCTACGATAACCTTCGGATGTGTGTCGGCTCTCCTGCCGGTGTCAAGGGCGGACCGATTGCCGATATAATGCTCGACACACGGCTCAAACTTGACGAAAATGCCACACTGGTGTTTAATCTTCCGGTGATGAGGCCGATATTATTCGGCGCGGCATTTTCAATGCTCCAGTTCGAGCCGGGATGTACACTGGAATTTGTTAAAAGGAGCGAAAAAGCGGTCGATTTTCTTGCAGGACCCGGGCTCGGTGTCAGTTTTCATTACGGGCCCGATTACAAGGCCGGTCCCGACAACAGGGGAGAGGAGTTCTTTGCTGCAGGGCCGTTTGTCAGCACCCTGTTCGGAGTGGTGTTCTCCCGCGGAAAGGACAAGCAGATGATTGCGGGTCTGCGGGCATTTTATGTTCCGTTGTTCTCAGAAGACTATTCACCCGGTACAGTGATTGGATGCGCAGCAGAATTTCATGCTGAATTATTTTAAAGCATGCTGTTTCAAGGTCAAGTATCTGGTTCCGGAGAAAACGGAATTGATTAGCTAACAATAAATGGAAGAGAGGATTCTATGGGCAATATCTGGGAATTTGCAAAAAATATCGAGCAGGAAGGCCAGGCTTACTACACAACACTGGCCCGTGAAACCCCGGTTTCTGAGCTGAAAGGCGTTTTCAACCAGATGGCTGCGGAAGAAAAGAAACATTATGATCTGTTTGAAGCGTTATCACAGAAGAAATCAGCCGGCAGAGAAGCAGGAAAGGATATTCTGGGGACTGCGAAGCAGGCTTTTTCTTCAATTGCAGAAGGCTTTACAAAATCTCCTGTCATTAATGATTCCGAAAGCGCGTACAGGAAAGCCCTTGACCTGGAAAAGAAGAGTGTTGAGTATTATCAGGATGCGCTTGGCAAAGTGGAATCACCAGATGCAAAGGATACACTGGGTTTTATTATCGGCGAAGAAAAAAAACATGTGAAAATTGTCGAGCAGATAGTTGAAATGGTCCGCAATCCCAAACAATGGGTGGAGGATGCGGAATTCAGCCATATTGATGAAACCTTTTGAAATGAAAAAACTCCATAGTCTGTAGCTAAGGAGACATTCTATGAAAAAGAATATGGGTATGGCCGACAGAATTATCAGGATATCTGCAGCCGTTATTATTGCGGTTCTCGCTTTGACAGGAGTAATCAGCGGCGCAGTGGCTGTAGTACTCGGTATTGCGGCGGTTGTTTTTGTGGCGACAGGTTTTATAGGATTTTGTCCGGCGTATCTGCCGTTTAAAATTTTTACCAGAAAACCTGACGCGCAGTGAAAATGGGATATTACTTGTGAAGCCCGGGGCACAAAGAGTAGGATTGCATGGAAGTAGTTTGCGCGGCGCCTCCGGAAGGCTGGCAGGCCAATCTGATCGGGTCCCTTGAAAGCTGTAAAAAATGAGTAAGACAAGGCTGGAAAAGCTGAAAGAAATAATTGGATCGTATCCGAGTGCGGCAATCGCATTCTCCGGAGGCGTTGACAGCACGTTCCTGGCAAAAGTTGCAGGAGAGGTCCTCGGCGAAAATGTTTTATTAATTACCGCGAGATCATCAACCTACCCGGAATTTGAATTTGAAGAATCCCGGCAATTGGCCCGGAAACTCGGTCTTACGCAGCGTGTCATTGTCTCAAAAGAAATCGATATACCCGGGTTCGCCGATAATCCTCCTGACAGATGCTATCACTGCAAGAAAGAGCTGTTCGGAGAACTCAGGCATATTGCCGAAGAACAGGGTATAGCGGTTGTTTTCGACGGCAGCAATGCAGACGACATGCTTGATTACCGGCCGGGAAGAAAAGCACTTTCCGAGCTGGGGATACGGTCACCATTGTGTGAAGCTGGTCTTACGAAAGATGATATCAGGAATTTATCGCGCGAGATGAAACTGGTGACCGCAGAAAAACCTTCGTGCGCATGTCTTGCATCACGGTTTCCGTACGGTGAGAAGATCACATGTGAAAAACTGGCCAGAGTGGGAAAGGCGGAGTCTTCTGTCCGGAAGCTGGGGTTCATACAATTCCGGGTGCGGAGTCACGGGGACCTTGCCCGTGTGGAAATTGCACCATCCGAAATGGAAAAAGCCTGGTCAAAACGGAATGAGATTGACACCGCGTGCAGGGATGCGGGCTATACTTATGCAGCGCTGGATATCAGAGGATACCGGACCGGTGCGATGAATGAAATCCTGTAATCGCACCGTGCAGGCCTGCATGAAGATGCTCTTGACTAAAGGAAACCTTCCAGGACTTTCAGAGCTATCTCGACTTTGCCGAACGGTGCGCTTACCTGGAAACCATTGACGCGATCTTTTGTCTGATTGATCAACTCTCTGCAAATGGCAATTCCTTCATTGATCCCCTCTTCTTTTTTTGTGCATGCTCGCATGCGCGTGAGGACCGGCTCAGGAACCACAACACCCGGAACTTCATTATTCATAAATTCTGCGTTGCGATAACTGACCAGCGGCCATACGCCGGCAATGACCGGTATTGTTCGGGGGAGGCTTTCTGCCTTGTCCAGAAACGAAAACAGTGCTTTGATATCAAATACGGGTTGGGTAATTGCAAATTCGGCGCCGGCCTCGATTTTAAGGCGAAACCGTTCAATTTCGCGTTCCATATCCAGCGCGCAGGGATTGGCGCCCACGCCGATAAAAATTCCGGTCGGTGGATTGACGGCGCTGCCCCCGATGTCAATGCCTCTGTTGAGGTTTGAAACCGTCTGGGTAAGACCAATTGCATCGATATCGAAAACCCCCGTGGCATCGGGATATGAGCCCATTTTCGGTGGATCGCCTGTAATGATCAGGAAATTGGAAATGCCGGCGGCATACCCGCCAAGAATATCGGCCTGCATGCCGATAAGATTGCGGTCCCGGCAGCAGTAGTGAAGCACCGGTTCGATACCGGCTTCACGCACGATAGTCATTGCCGCAATCATGGGGGATATGCGCAAACTGGCCCGGGGACCGTCGGGAATATTGATTGCATCCACTCCTGCCTGTGCACAGGCTCCGGATTTTTCTATCATTGACGACATGTCCGTAGATCGTGGCGGAACAAGCTCGACCGAACTCACCTTTTCCCCTGAAAGTAATTTTGCCGCAAAACGCGATTTTTTTTCCGGAGGAATACAATCGATATCAGGTGCGGGAGCTTCAGCTTTCCTGATTTCCGCGTATGTCTTGACGCCATCAATATTGCGGACCGCTTTTGTCATTGCGGAAATATGCTGAGGCGTGGTTCCGCAGCACCCGCCGATACCCCGCGCACCAACCTTGATAAATTGCTTTGCATATTCGGTAAAATATTCGGGATTGGTGAGATAAAGAAGTCGTCCGTCAACCTCCCGGGGGTATCCGGCATTAGGCATGACCAGTACCGGCTTGTCGGTGTGCTGCAGCAGCTTTTCAAGGAATTCAAGTATTTCAGCAGGACCTGTTCCACAGTTCAAACCAAGAGCACCAACAGCAGGGCTCTGCTGGAGCAGTGAAGCCATTGCGCTGATCGGCGTACCGAACGCAGTCGTTGCATCTGTTCCGACTGTAAAGGATGCGATTACCGGGACGGAAGTACCGCCTGCTGCCTCGACGGCCAGCCTCAATTCGTTTTCCTTTGAAAAGGTTTCGAACAGAATGCAATCAACGCCGCCTTCGACCAGACTGGATATTTGTTCCTCGAATGCATCTTTCACCGCGCCGCATTTTGAATCAGGAAGCGCTTCCGTTGCTTTGGTGCACGGCCCGATCGACCCTGCCACGTAAATTGTGTCTCCTCCGGCCTCCCGCGCACATGCGGTCGCCGCGCGGTTGATCGCACCAACACTGTCGGAAAGGCCGAAGCCCCCGAGCTTTATACGGTTGGCGCCAAAAGTGTTTGTCTCAAGTACCTCTGCTCCCGAAGCGACATATTCTTCGTGAATGCTTTTTACAATGCCGGGTTTGGTAAGACACAGCTCATCATAGCAGGTATTGATAAACACCCCGCGCTGATACAGCATTGTGCCCATGGCGCCGTCAAATAAAAGCGGTTTTTCTTCCATCCTGTCGATAACAGTTTTCATCTATACCTCCCGGTCGAGCTTTTCAATGGAATTGGTGTCTGAAATGAATAATAAGTATTCACAAGGTGATACATTATAAAGCCTGGTATATATATTGCGGTATCACAAAATAATATGTTGTTCGATCAGCATGATGAATTAACGCAGGCTGATATAGTTTGCAATTTGCATGTGGATAATTCCATTGTTAGGCCGAAAGCCCTTGAATTTCGCAATAATCGGGTATCGGAAACGATTGCAGTGCCCCGGGAGCCGTGTTCGCCGGGTGCCATATCGCGCGGTTCCATGCTTTGAAAATCGGAGCAGTCGATCTGCAATTACGCATGCTGATTGATTATTTTAAAGTCGTATTGTGAGTACGTTGTTTTTCATTAGTATTATGCAGGGAGCAATTTATGAATCTTGACGCTGCTATCCGCAAGGTGCCCGATTTTCCTAAACCGGGAGTGCTTTTTTATGATGTTACCAGTATTTTTGCCAATCCCGAGGCATTTTCGTATTGTGTAGAGAGGATGATGGGGGCGTATGACGGCAAACAGGTTGACGGCGTTGTTGCCATAGAGAGCCGGGGGTTTCTTCTTGGCGGATGCTACGCGGAAAAAGCCAGGGTCCCACTGGTGCTTGCCCGCAAAAAAGGAAAACTTCCCGGGGAAACTATTCAGCAGAGCTATGCCCTTGAGTACGGTGAAGCAACACTTGAAATCCATAAGGCAGATTTGATTCCCGGGAAGAAATGGCTTATAATCGACGATCTTATTGCGACCGGCGGTACGCTGGAGGCTGTGGCCGTTATGATCGAAAAAGTGGGTGGTGAAGTTGCCGGAATTTTTTCTATTATCGGACTTCCATTTCTCAGCTACTCAGCAAAAATCGGTAAATATAATCCGGTTACATTGATCGATTATGACTCCGAGTAGTTGTCGATGCACCAATGCTGCAATGAAACTTCGTTTATTCAAAGATTTATACCGCGATCCCATGAAAGAAGGAGTAGTGCGCCTTCTCTTTGAAGGCATTCATGCTCCTTTGGAAAAGAAGGAAAGATTTAATGATTTTTATATCTATGTCTGGATTGATTCCGGCAATGCTCTGGAAAGCTTTCAGGCAGTGCTGGATGATGAGATTGTTCTGGAAGCCAGGAAGTCGGGCGCGATTTCTTTCGGGCAGATAGTCACAGAACCGTTTAACCGGACAATCAAGGTCAGTAAATCATTGCAGAAGAGAAAGCGCATGGTCAGGATAATGGCAAATCTCCGGAATGAGTATTTTCCGGATTTGATAAAAGAAGTTGGCAGGATTGTTCGGGAGGACAGGGTTATTCCAGTGAAATTAAGCGATGAGGAGAGAAAAGTTTTCGAGAAGCTGATGTAAGGACACTGGTAATATATTTTACAATCAGGAGAAATCTATGCCGGTATATACCGTAAAACAAATCCTTCAGGCAGAACATCCACCTGCCAATGATGTCGAAATTCGCGGATGGGTCCGCACCAAACGCGATTCAAAAAAATTTTCTTTTATCGAATTGAATGACGGTAGTTGTATGGCAAGTCTTCAGATAATTGCCGAATCCTCGATTGATGGATACAACGATACGGTGGTGAAACTGACGACCGGAAGCAGCGTTGCTGCTGTTGGAGTTATTGTCGATTCGCCGGGCAAGGGGCAGAAGTATGAGATGCAGGCGACAAAAGTGACAGTGTATTCGATTGCACCGCCCGAGTATCCTCTTCAGAAAAAACGTCACAGTTTCGAATACCTCCGCGAGATCGCACATCTTCGCCCGCGCACAAACACGCTCGGCGCGGTTGCCCGGGTGCGAAGTTCGCTCAGCCATGCGATCCATACATTTTTCCAGGACCGAGGATTTGTTTATGTTCATACGCCGATTATTACGGCAAGCGACTGTGAAGGCGCGGGGGAGATGTTCCGGGTAACCGCGCTTGATCTCGAAAACCTGCCGAAAACCGGTGATGGACAGGTTGATTTTTCACAAGACTTTTTCGGCAAGCCGGCATCGTTGACAGTCAGCGGGCAGCTCGAAGGCGAGATCTATGCGATGGCACTGGGAAAGGTGTATACATTCGGCCCCACGTTCAGAGCAGAAAACTCAAACACTTCCCG
>WJKA01000709.1 GCA_014729375.1 Chitinivibrionales bacterium | reverse complement strand
GCCGTGCACTTGATATTCTTCGCACAGGTGGATTTTGTCGGGAAATGCTTCCCGACCGGATCATGATTTTCGGCATTTCGTATCTTCCTGCATTCCACCTTAGCCTGTTTTTCGAGCTTTCCCGCCATATCGATATACATTTCTTTGTTACCAATCCATGCAGGCACCTCTGGGATTACATCCGTTCCGGCAGGGAGATACAATCGATTGTCCGCAAAACCGGAAAAACACGGCACGAACTGTTTCTCGAGCAAGGCAACAGCCTTCTGGCATCGCTCGGGCGCCAGGGCCGGGACTTTTTCTCGCTTGTCCATTCCGCTGAAGTCAACGAAGAAATTCATGAGCGATTCATAACCCCGGACGAAAACACCATGCTTCACTGCATCCAGGCTGATATTCTTGCCATGCGGGAAAGAATCGCCGCACCCGGCTTTCGGCCTGTCGACCCCCACGACCGCTCAATCCGGCTCCATTCATGTCACAGTCCCCTGAGAGAAGTAGAGGTCCTGCATGATACGCTGGTGTCATTCTTTGACGAGGACCCGTCACTCACACCCGGCGATATTTGTGTGTTGACCCCGGACATTGAGGAATTTACACCTTTTATTCAGGCCGTATTCGACTATCCTGATAACGAGCGCCTGAAAATTCCCTATGAGCTTTCCGACCGCTCAATTGCCCGGCAGAGTGAAATTATCGAGACGTTTCTGAATCTGATAGAGCTCCCCTCCAGCCGCTTTACTGCATCAGAAGTAGTCGGGCTGCTTGAAAAATCAGCGGTCCGCTCGCGATTTGAAATCGATTCCGCCGACCTGGAAACAATTCGTTTCTGGCTGGGAAAAACAAATATCAGGTGGGGCCTTGGACGGTCGATTTCCGGCAGCAGCGATAGAGCGGAAGACCATCCGAACACATGGGAACACGGTTTAAACCGGCTTCTGATGGGCTATGCAGTTTCATCCGGTGATGACCGCTGTATTCACGGCATTCTCCCTTTTGACAGCGCGGAGGGCAATGATGCACGCCTTATCGGCAAACTGGCCGCTTTTATCGACACCATGGCACGCTATGCGGAAAAGCTTGCCGCACCGGCACCTTTTGACATATGGAAAAACGTACTCAACGATATGATTACCGCATTTTTTTCCGACAACGAACACAATCAACGGGACATTCAGGCCCTGCGCGCGGCGCTGTCTGGTTTGTCAAACATCATGACACAGGTACCGTTCTCAACAGCCATTTCAATTGAACCGATTTCGCTTTTTCTGAAACGGCATTTTGAGCATTCAAGCTCATCAAGCGGATTTTTCTGCGGCAAACTCTGTTTCGCAGAGCTGCTTCCCATGCGCAGCATTCCGTTTAAAGTCATCTGCCTTATGGGAATGAATTATGCATCGTATCCGCGGACCGACCACCAGCCTGCATTCAATCTGATCAGGTCAGATCCCCGGCCCGGCGACCGGTCCCGTCGTGAAGACGACCGGTACCTTTTTCTCGAAACGATCCTTTCTGCACGGGACAAGCTGCATATCAGCTATACCGGCAAAAACCTTCAGGATAACAGCGAAATTCCGCCGTCGGTGCTGGTCAGCGAATTAACCGATTACATTAGCCGGGGTTTTTTTTGCTCCGGAGAAAAAACAGACCCGCGCGACGTTCTTGTTGTCAACCATTCGCTTCATGCATTCAGCAGGAAATATTTCAGCACAGAAGCGTCCGGTTCGCAACTGTTCAGCTACTCGCAGACAAATGCACAGGCAAGTCGCGCAGTCCATACGCCGGGGAAAACAGCCCCGTTCATCGCAACGCCGCTTCCCACGCCGGCCTTTGAAACAATCTCACTGGAAGAACTCTTCTCTTTTTTTTCACACCCGTCACGCTATTTTCTCAGGAATTCTCTGGGAATCCGATGCGCCGACCGGTATGAGACGCTTGACGATGACGAACCGTTCAGCCTGGACCCGTTGCAGAAATATCTTCTGGCCTGCAATCTCATCGATACAAAAATGAACAATTGTGACATGCGAGACTCATACACTCTTGCCAGAGAAAAAGGCATACTCCCTCATGGGAGCCCGGGTAAATACGCGTACACCGAGGCCTCATCAACAGCAGAAGCACTCTACAGCAGGATTAAGAAGTATCTCGATCCATCTCATGCAGAGGAAATCGATATCGACATACCGCTGGATACAATCCGGATTACCGGCAGCATTACCGCATACGATAGCACAGCGATAGTCAGGGCCAGGCCTGCAAAAATAAAAGCCACTGACCATATCGCAATCCATTTATCGCTTCTTGCCGCTACTGTCTCCAGACCTGAAATAAGCTGGTGCGGACTTGCATTTACCGCCGATAAATCCTTTTCGTATGCAAAACCTGAAAACGCCCGGGACGTTTTCGCTGAGCTTGTAAATTTTTATATGCAAGGCAATACATACCCATTACCGTTTATCCCGAAATGCTCGTGGAAATATGCACAGGCGCTCCACAGCGGTTCATCGCATGGTGAAGCGTTGACAAAGGCAATAAACGAATGGTTTGGCGGCCCTCATACCGATTCTGAAAGCAACGATCCTTCATACCGCCTCTGTTTCAGGAACAAAGAACCGTTTAACGGCGAATTTTGCCACGTAGCAGAAACGATACTTATACCGATCATGCAAACACAACGGAAATTATGAACAGTACCGGCAGCCCACAAAAGACATATCCTGACTTTGATATTCTTTCGGCCCCTCTTTCCGGGCGGATTCTTATTGAAGCCGGTGCCGGTACCGGCAAAACCTATACCATTGCCTGCATGTTCATACGACTCATTCTCGAATCGAAAATTCCACTCAAGCGGATACTCGTGGTAACATTTACCGAGGCAGCGACAGATGAGCTTCGTGCGCGAATCCGCGAGATGCTTATCACTGCGCGAAAGCTGTTTTTGCATGAAGAAATTCCTGGGGAACCATTCTGGGAAGGCATTGTTGAAACGACAGGCGACCATGATGCCGCCGTATCACTGCTCACTGATGCAATCAACGGTTTTGATGAAGCCTCGCTGTTTACTATCCATGGATTCTGCCGCAAAATCCTTCACGATTACGCTTTTGAGAGCAAAGCCCTGTTCAACCCTTCGCTGATGCCGGACCAGACAGAATATGTTCTTCAGGTGCTGCGCGATTTCTGGCGCCGCCATTTCTATAATGAATCGATACAATTTATCGCCTGGGCTTTGTCGCGAGATTTCTCTTTTGAAAAGCTTCCGCAGTTCTGGCATGAAATCCACAACCATCCACTGGTCACGCTTCTGCCCGAAACTATTTCCTGTCGCGATACGGAGGAGCTCGAGCACAAATTTGAACAGGCATATAGCAGCGCGCGCGACCTCTGGCTGAAACAACGGAAGGACATAACCGGGCTGCTTCTTCACGCGCCCGGACTTAACCGCAACCGATATCGGACGGGAATGCTGCAAACGCTTATTCTGGAACTTGACAACTGGTTTAATGCCGGACTGCCGCTACTTCCGCTTCCGAAAAACACCGATCGCATAACCCGTTCCCGGCTGTCACAGTCTTCGTCGCTGAAAAAAAACAGCGCCGCGCCCCGTCACGGGTTTTTCCTTCTCTGTGACAACCTCGAACAGATCACCTCGTCGCTCTCAAGCGCCTATGAACGGCGCATCATCTACTATAGAAAACAACTGTTTTCAGAAATGCAATCCCGCCTTCCTGCACTCAAACGGGAACACGGGGTTATCTCTTTTGATGATCTCCTGAATAATGTTTACAGTTCGCTCACAAGCGATGACGGGACACGCCTTGCCGCACAGGTGCAATCTGCATTTAGCGTCGCCCTTATCGATGAATTCCAGGACACCGATCCGATTCAATATGAAATTTTCAACCGGCTTTTTCCCCCTCCCCGTACACTGTTCCTTATCGGCGATCCCAAGCAGTCGATCTATGCGTTCCGCGGGGCCGATATTTTTTCATATCTCAAGGCCAAACAAACAGTTTCACAACCGTATGGACTGACCAGAAACTGGCGATCCGTAAACTGCCTTATCGATGCAATCAACGCTCTTTTTTCAAAAAACGATAATCCTTTTTGTAACGATGACATTCCGTACCAGTGCGCGCGTGCGGCGAAAAGACAAGAAACAAAACCACTCAGTCTTCCGGATATGGCGCCAGAGCCCCTCCAGCTCTGGTTTGCCCCCCGCGATCTTCTTTCTGAAAAGGGCAAACCGATCTCCAAAGGCATCGCACATAATTCTATTATCAAGGCGGTGACCGGAGAAATATCAAAAATCCTTTCCCGTGCCGCAAACGGCGAGGCACGTATCGGCGAACGACCGATCAGGGCATCGGATATCGCCGTACTGGTACGAAAGAAAACACAGACCCTTGCTTTTCAGGAATCACTCTCACGATGCAATATCCCCTGTGTTATTTACAGCGATGCCAATCTTTTTGATTCACCGGAAGCGCGTGAGGTATATACCGTTTTGGCGGCAATCGCATCGCTCAATGATGAATCCCTTCTCAAGGCAGCGATGGTTACTTCGCTGTTTGGTATCGACGGCAACCGTTTGTTTGAGATTTCTCATGACGACACACACTGGGAGCGATGGCTGGAAAAATTCAGTATCTATCATGACCTCTGGCATACCGGGGGCTTTATCCGCATGTTTTCCGCGATTCTATCCCGTGAGGGAGTCCGGGTTCGCCTCCTCGGACTTCCCAACGGCGAGCGCCGCCTGACCAATGTACTGCACTGCGGTGAAATAATCCATACTCACTGGGCCTCCCTCGGCCCGTCGGAAATTGTGCGCCGTCTTGGCGAGCATATTTCGCCGCTGTCCCTGCGGAATCCTGTGTACCAGTTACGACTTGAGCGGGATGAAAATGCGGTCTCCCTGGTAACAATTCATAAGAGCAAGGGCCTTGAATACCCCATTGTATTCGCACCGTTTTCCTGGGAAGGCATTTCCCGGAAATCCTCGACCTGCGTTTTTCACGACCCCGGCAGTGATTATGCTGCCACCTGCGATCTCGGTTCCGGTGACATCGATATTCACCGTCAAATTGCACGAAATGAAGCGCTTGCTGAAGATATCCGGCTTCTCTATGTTGCAGTGACACGTGCACGATATAGATGCTATCTTGTCTGGGGATATTTAAGCAATGCTTCGATATCGGCCATGACCTGGCTGTTTCATACGCATCAGGGCACCTGCCCGGAACCGTCAATAGCTGCTGAACAAGCATTTCTGGGTCTTGATTCAGACGACACAATGCGTGATGACATCCGTGCACTTGATGCTGCGGACGACAGTATCGCGCTGCGCGATCTTCCGGCGGAAAATCCGGAACCACTCCCGTATTCGCCCCACGAGAACACACCGGGGACATGCAGAGAGTTCTCCGGAACCATCAATACGGCATGGAGTGTGTCAAGTTTTTCTTCACTTACCGCGCGCCGCCACCAGCCGCCCGACATGCCCGATTATGATTCACTACCTCTTGATTCCGGAACCGTGCCGCCAGCCGTGACTGCAGATGATACAGAGCTGTATTCGTCAATTTTCACTTTCCCACGCGGAACAAAAGCGGGGTCATTTTTTCACAGTATCCTCGAAACAATCGATTTTGCCTCGCCTGATGAATCGCAACTCAAGCAGAATATCGAAAGCAAACTCGACCTCTTCGGGTATGACCGGCTCTGGAACACAACAGTATTCCGGACAATCCGGGAGCTGCTGCACCGCAAAATCCCGTGTTCAACCGGGACCGTAACTTTAAAAGAAGTTCCTTTGTCCCGCCGGCTTACCGAACTCGAATTTTACTTTCCGGCAGACACAATTGATTCCGGTCAACTCGCCCGGTTGTTCTCTCAGCATACCAGCAGTGAACTTGCACGGCGATTTCCTGAAAAACTCGAACAATTGCGGCTCTCGCAGCACAAGGGGTTTATCAAGGGATATATCGATTGCATTTTTGAGTACCACAACAGATTTTATCTTGTCGACTGGAAATCAAACTACCTGGGTGATTCAATTGACGATTATGCTGATCCCGTGCTGTATAATACCATGTGTGAAGAGTACTATATCATTCAATATCACCTTTATCTGGTCGCGCTGCATCGGTACCTTCAGAACAAAATTCCTTCGTATGAGTATGACACTCATTTCGGCGATGTTTTGTATGTTTTTCTTCGCGGAATCGGCCCGACACAGGACACAAATACCGGTTTTTTTATCGACAGGCCCTCACAATCGTTTGTTGAGAAATTGAGCGATGTACTTGGTGACAGCGAAGGGGACAGTACTGCATGATATCATTTCAACCGCTTACCGCACTTGATCTCAGGTTCGCCCGTCTCATGGAAAAGCTTCATGGTAACTCATGTCCCGAGCTTTTTGCCGCAGCAGCACTTGCCGGTTCGTGCGTACAGCAGGGACATATATGCCTTGACCTGGAAAGCATTGCAGAAACCACGGTTCCTGATGAATTGCGCGAGCTTGGCCTGACGGTTTTCCCGGGGCTTGCTCACTGGTGTACCATCCTCCGGGACTCTTCCGTTGTCGGTACTCCCGGTGAACTGGAGCCGCTCATACTCGACTCCACCTTGCTGTATCTCTACCGCTACTGGAAATATGAACATGATTTCGCCGTACAGATGCGCAAACGAGCTGCAAAAACCTTGCCATTTCCAAACAATAAAAATAATGTACGTTCGTTGCTTACCGGCTTGTTTCCCGGAGACAATTCCGGGGTTACTAATTTACAAAAAGTAGCCGCGTTTGTTGCTTCTCAAAAGCAATTGTGCATAATTACCGGGGGACCGGGGACCGGAAAAACAAGCACAATAGCGGGAATCCTGGCAATGTTTCTCCAGAGTGACATTCCAGACCAGAATACCCGTATTGCTCTTGCCGCACCGACCGGGAAAGCCGCGGCACGGCTTCAGGAAGCAATTGCGGGGGCAAAAAGCAGGCTTGCGATTCCTTATCACATTGCAGAAAAATTTCCCGATTCGGCAACGACTATCCATCGGCTCCTGGGATACATTCCTCATTCACCGCGTTTCAGGCATTGCAGCGAAAATCCGCTGCAGGCAGACATGGTTATCATCGATGAGTCCTCCATGGTAGATTTGCCCCTTATGGCAAAACTTATCGACGCGCTTCCGGAGAAATGCCGCCTTGTTCTTCTTGGCGATAAAGACCAGCTTGCCTCTGTAGAAGTCGGTGCAATTC
>WJKA01000057.1 GCA_014729375.1 Chitinivibrionales bacterium | reverse complement strand
GTTCAGAGAGTTCTGTGTTATTATTGATGAGATACAGAAAATCCCGAAACTGCTGGATGAAGTCCATTCGCTTATTGAAGAATACAAGGGAAGACTGTTTTTCATCCTTACCGGTTCTTCAGCAAGAAAGTTGAAAAAAGCTAACGCAAATATGCTTGCCGGAAGAGCTTTTTTTATTCATTTTCCCACGCTTCTGTCATCTGAAATAGATTTTTCTCAAAACCTGTCTTCAATCCTTCAATACGGGCTTCTTCCCGAAATCTTTACAGAGCCTGATGAAAACTTCAAACAGGAATTTCTGGAGAATTACTGCTTTGCTTATTTAAAAGAGGAAATTATGCAGGAAGCATTTGCCCGGAACCTGGAATCATTCAGCAAATTTTTAGAATTGGCATCGCAGGCAAACGGTTCAATAGTAAACTTTTCAAAAATCTCCAGGCAAATCGGCGTAGCATCAAAGACGGTCAGAGAGTACTATACAATTATTGAAGATACGCTCATTGCCGTTAAAATACCGGCATGGGAAAAATCCGTTCGCAAGCAACTTCAGAAAGCGGCAAAATATTATTTCTTTGATAACGGCGTGCTCAATTCTTTAAATGGAGAATGTAAAACCGAGCTGAAAAAGCGAAGCTACAGATATGGTGCATTATTCGAAAACCTTTTGATAAATGAAATTGCAAAACTCATACGTATCAATAATCTCAATTTTTTCATGTATCATTACCGTACCAACACCGGGCATGAAATTGATCTGATTATTGAGGATAGAAACACCCGGAAACTCATGGCCATTGAGATTAAGTCGGATGACGGCAGTGCGCTGACAAGCAGGCGGGAGTTTAACACACTCCTGCAATTCAAAGAAGAATTTCCGGACGCCGGACTATATGTTTTTTGTCAAACACCTCACCGGTTTTTGCGCTTCGGCATACAATTTCTTCCCTGTCAGGAGGGCTTGAGATTGTTTGGCGGGTAGATACAGAGTGCCGGAAACAATGTCGATCCGGTATTTAAGAGCTTTTGCTGCCCCCCCTGCGTTCACCGGCAGTACGATAATCGGGCCGAACCAACCGTTCAGCCCGAAGAATCTCTCCTCAATTTGTAATAAAACGTTTTACTACCGATACTCCCGTTCTGTTCCGTATGGAAACATAATACATACCGGTCGAAAGTCCGGGGACATACCGGGAAAGTTCGAATTCGCCGGCCGGCAGGTTGTCTTTTCTGTAAAGGCATTTTCCGGATGGACCGAAAACCGCGATTGAATTGCTTGTGCCGTGCCGGTAATTGATACCGGAACCCGGGACTCTTCCGGCAACCGTTGCATCCACATCGCAAAGCTTGTAGGCGTCGATAAGGTAATATTTCAATTCGGCGCCGTCCCTGCCGGTAAAGAGCAGATGCACCTTGCTGCCGTCACGGGACTGAAAGATTGTCGGATCGGCATTTTCTTCGTACTTGGGACCGTTCCAGGGAATAAAATTGAGTTCGAGCACCCGGGTCCACTCGTTCGCGGCAGGGTTGTCGGAAATGCAGACATCCATTCTACCCCGACGGGTACCGTGTTTTGAGCCGGTGACAAGGTGATAGCCGTTGAGGGGATGATTCGGATCATTGGGTGATAAACTGACGCAACTCATGCCGTTGGACAAGTCCTGAGGAACCTTGGTCCAGCCGTCTTCCCAGGTGGCCCCGCCGTCATAGGAGTTTTTGAAGTAAGTCCCCTCTTTGAAGTTATACCGGGTAAACCGCATCAAATGCTGATAATCGGGATCCAGTACCAGCCAATCCCCCATATAGTGGCCCGCATCGGCCTGAGAAGTGCCTTCGACATCGGCCGCTGTCCAGTTGGCGGTATTGATATAGCTTCCCCAGGGTACTTTCGTTATCCGGGAATCGCAGTCGAATGCCGTACGAAAGTCTGCCGATGGGAACCACAGGTCACCATTGGGAAATTCGAGCGGGTGATTCATGCCGAGGGTCATATTGCCGCTTGTCCATAAGTCCGAGGGGGGACAGGCGATTATGTCGGACCACGTTTGCCCGTCATCAACAGAATACTGGAATCCACCCTCGTCGCAGCAACCGGTGGGCCACCAGTAACCGCAAATGATCGTATCGTTGTCGTTATGCCGTGCCTGGTACATAACACCGTAGTCGATACTTCCTTCATTCTGAATCATCTGAGGGACCGACCACTCGCCGCCAACCGGTTTTCGGGTGACAAATACCCTGTTGCTTCCTTCACCCTCACTGGTACCGGCGTTGCAGCCGATAACAATGGTGCCCTCTTTTGTTTCGTCGATGCATGATGGGTGCACATAGGTAATGGTGGCGCCGCCGGGGGTTGTGGCCGGTGATGCGCGGAGATCCAGATATTCGCTTCTGATAATGGCGTCCCGACGGGTGCCGTCATCGCCGTCCTTACCGACCGGTTTGGGGCCGTCATTGATCTCTACCCAGCTTTGAGCGCTTAAGCAAGCGGCAACCCCGATAAGAGACAGGAATGTTTTGATTGTATTGTGCATAAGGTACCCCCTTAAATTAAAAATGTATAAAACCTTTTTACTGCTTTATCAGCAACTTTAATGCAAACCATCACAAAGAGCATGCTTCATAATCGCGCCGTCCGATTGAATCAGCATGATACCATTCTTTGACATACCGCCTGCGATACCGCTTTTCGTAACAAGCTCCCCGCGCACATTAAATACCCGGCAGGCATCACTGTCGATTTCAAGGTGCTGCTCCCTGGTTGCGGGCGTCGCTTTTCCAGGTAACAGCGCGCCGGTTGCCTGCACGCCGAAAATTTTATACGGATCGAGTACTGCATGGCGAATTGCATTTTCTCCCCGGCCGGTCCAGACAAGATGCACCATGTGGTCTTGTGTCTGAATCAT
>WJKA01000708.1 GCA_014729375.1 Chitinivibrionales bacterium | reverse complement strand
GAGATGATCATGCCGGGTGATAATGCATCGCTTGAGGTGAATTTAATTGCTCCGATAGCGATGGAAAAAGAACTTCGTTTTGCAATACGCGAAGGCGGCCGGACAGTTGGCGCGGGTGTTGTAACCGAAATTATTGAGTAAATAATCCCGAAAGGTAAAAGCAGGTACTAGAATGCCGAGAGACAAAATAAAGCTGGAGTGTACATCGTGCAAACGGCGGAATTATACGGGAACGAAAAACAAACGCAAGCATTCCGGACGGGTGGAGTTCACTAAATATTGCCCTTTTGAACGGAAAAGAACAAAGCACAAGGAAGCCAAATAATCGAATAAATTCATTTTTGCAGGTCTGTAGCTCAACTGGCAGAGTAGTGGTCTCCAAAACCATTGGTTGGGGGTTCAAGTCCCTCCAGACCTGCCATAGTAACAGGTACCATGAAAAAATTCATACAATACTTAAAAGATGTGCGCCTTGAGATGAGCAAGGTAAGCTGGCCCACTCGTGATGAGATTTTCAGTGCTACGCTGCTCGTTTCGGTGCTGAGTATCGTGGTGGCGATTTGTGTAAAATTATTTGACATGGCACTCAGCAGGATATTGAATATTTTCCTGAATATCTAATAAACAATTTGTAAAGGGAATGCGCATGGCAGCTCGATGGTATGCGGTCCATACCTACTCGGGACAGGAATCAAAAGTCCTGCAGATAATCCAGGACCACATAGAAGCAGAAGAAGCCGGTGGAAAAATAACCAATGTCTTAATGCCGACACAGGATGTCGTGCAGGTAAAACACGGCAAGAAGACCAAAACAACCAAGAAATTTTTTCCGAGCTATCTTCTTGTCGAAATGGAATTGGACAAGGAGACGATGCACCTGATAAATGATATTAACGGTGTTACTGGCTTTGTCGGCAATAAGCGGCCACAGGCGCTTCGGGAAGATGAAATCAGGCGCATACTTGGACAAACGGAAAAGGGCGCCCGACAGGAAGTTTCTGAGATTCCTTTTGAAATCGGCGATGCAATTAAGATCAAGGAAGGACCGTTTAAGGATTTTGACGGTGTCGTTGATGAAATCCATCCGGAAAAAGGAAAAATCAAAGTAATGGTGAGTGTTTTCGGCAGATCGACACCTGTTGAAGTCGATTTTGGCCACGTAAGTACAATAAGTTGACATATTCTGAAATCAGAAGGAGCGTGCTGTTTTGGCAAAAAAAGTTTTAGCGCAGATAAAACTGCAAATCCCGGGCGGACAGGCAAATCCGGCGCCTCCGGTAGGCCCTGCTCTGGGACAACATGGCGTCAATATAATGCAATTCTGTAAAGCATTTAACGCTAAAACAAAAGATGCCCAGGGGATGATAACACCGGTTGTGATTACTGTTTTCGCCGACCGGTCATTTACATTTATTACCAAAACCCCGCCGGCATCGGTGCTGATACTTAAAGAGCTCGGCGTCCAGAAAGGGTCCGGAGTTCCCAATAAAGAATTTGTCGGTAATATAACAAAAGATAAAATACAGAAAATTGCCGAGATAAAAATGGAGGATTTAAACGCTGCCGACCTTGGTGCGGCAATGCGCATGATTGAAGGTACTGCCCGGAGTATGGGAGTGAAGGTAGCCTGAATTGTGTGTTCGCAATTACCACGATTATCAAGGAGTTTGAGATACCATGAAAAGAGGTAAAAAGTGGGAGAGCGCACGGGCAAAGCTTGACAAAGCAAAGGAATATCCTGTTGGTGAAGCTATTGAGTTTTTAAAAACGAATGCCCCTGCAAAATTTACTGAAACACTGGATGTTGCCGTTGCGCTTGGTGTTGATCCGCGCAAAAGCGATCAGGTCGTGCGCGGCGCTGCATTGCTTCCCAACGGACTCGGAAAAACGGTCCGTATCCTGGCTTTTTCGCAGGGAGACAAAGCAAAAGAAGCCGTCGATGCCGGTGCAGATTATGTCGGGGCTGAAGACATGGCTGAAAAAATTACTGGCGGATGGCTTGAATTCGATGCTGTTGTTGCAACTCCCGACATGATGAAAATAGTCGGGAAATTAGGAAAAATTCTCGGTACGAGAGGGCTTATGCCCAACCCCAAAACCGGGACCGTTACCATGGAAATCGGAAAAGCTGTCTCCGAACTGAAAAAAGGAAAAGCAAAGTTCAGAGTTGATAAAGGTGGTATCATACATGCACCTGTGGGAAAATTGTCATTTGAAACTCCACAGCTTGTTGAAAATATCAAAGCATTGCATGATGCAATCATTAAAGCAAAACCCCAGGCTGCCAAAGGACAATACATCAAAAAGGTAATCCTCAGCAGTACAATGGGTCAGGGTATCAGAATCAATCCGGGTGATTTGCATTAAGTGGTAGCGAAAGTAGTGAAAATGAGCTCTGGTAAATATTCCAGGGCCGGGTTTTATACAATAAAGGAAGCACGATGTCTACACGAGCTGAACGAACAAAAGCGATAGAAGATCTGAAAAAACGGTTTGAACTTGCTTCGGCAATATATCTTACCAATTATTCGGGTATCAATGTAGAAAAAATAACCAGTCTCAGAGCAAGCTTCAGG
>WJKA01000707.1 GCA_014729375.1 Chitinivibrionales bacterium | reverse complement strand
GAGATGATCATGCCGGGTGATAATGCATCGCTTGAGGTGAATTTAATTGCTCCGATAGCGATGGAAAAAGAACTTCGTTTTGCAATACGCGAAGGCGGCCGGACAGTTGGCGCGGGTGTTGTAACCGAAATTATTGAGTAAGGAGATTGAGGTGCCAGGAGAACGTATAAGGATCCGTTTAAAGTCGTTTGACCACAACATTCTTGACAAGTCTGCATCGGACATCGTGCGTACGGCTAAAGGGACGGGTGCGAGGATTTCGGGGCCGGTGCCGCTTCCAACAGAGAAGACTATTTATACGGTGCTGCGTTCGCCGCATGTAAATAAGAAGTCACGCGAGCAGTTTGAAACGCGCGTTCACAAACGGTTGATTGACATACTTGAATCAACGCCGCAGACAGTCGATTCGCTTATGCGTCTTGATCTTCCCGCCGGCGTTGATGTTGAGATCAAGGTATAATACTTCGTCAAACGAGGAAAACAGGCAGTACTATTATGCAGGGATTAATCGGAAAAAAAATAGGAATGACTCGTCTGCTCGATAAGGAGACCGGCGAAGCGGTGCCCGTAACAATTGTGCAAACCGGGACGAATGTTGTGCATCAGATAAAAACAGTCGATAATGACGGCTACTCTGCAGCGCAGCTTGGATTCGGGCACAGTTCGGAGAAGAAGGCGGGAAAACCGCGCATGGGTCATTTTAAAAAACACAACAGTGCTGCAACGCTGATATTCCGGGAGTTTTCGATGGATGACGGCGATGCTGAATTGCAGCCGGGGCAATCGATCGGCGTCGAAACATTCGAAAATGTTAAATTTGTCGATGTAACGGGTACCTCGAAAGGCCGGGGGTTTGCCGGAACGGTGAAACGTCACAATTTTCAGCGCGGCCGTGAAACCCATGGAAACACCAATCATCGTGAGCGGGGATCGCTGGGTGCTGGCACATATCCGGCCAGAGTATTTCCCGGGGTAAAGATGGCCGGTCAATATGGAAATGCGAAGACAACAATCAAAGGTATTCAGCTTGTCGGGCTCGATAAGGAAAATGGCCTTTTGTACATAAAAGGAGCGATTCCAGGAGCAACTAAGGGAGTTGTCATAGTCAGAAAAAACAGGTCAAAGAAATAATTAGTGCAGCGAGGTTTACTAATAATGAAAGCGAGATTTTTTGCGGGTGACGGTTCTTCGAAAGGGGCTGTTGATTTGCCGGAGTCTGTTTTTAATGCTCCTGTAAACAACACACTCCTTCATCAGGTAATCACCTCATACCGGACGAACGGGCGCCAGGGGACCGCAAACGCAAAATCGAGAAGTGAGGTAAGCGGCGGTGGTTCAAAGCCGTGGCGCCAGAAAGGTACGGGACGTTCCCGTGCCGGAGCAAATACGTCGCCGGTCTGGGTGCGCGGCGGTAAAGCATTCGGCCCTTCACCACGAAATTATACCGGTACAATTCCTAAAAAGATGCGTAAAATTGCGCTCAAATCTGCGCTCAGTTCCCGGGCGCGCGAAGACAGGGTGATTATCCTCGAAAACCTGGAGTGCGGCGAACCCCGGACTAAAACAATCGCACAGTTGCTTGCTGCTTTGTCTCTTGAAGGTAAGCGAAACCTTCTGGTAACGAGAAAAGATAACCGGAACATTTACCTTTCGGGAAGAAATATTCCATGGCTCGAGATTAAAACAGTAAGTGATATAAACGCACTGGATGTAATCAGGAATGAAAACATTATCTTCGGGTCGGAGCAGCTTGTTGCCGAACTGGAAGGAGCGGCGAAAAAGTGAGCACGTATCATAAAACCATTCTGAGCCCTTCAATAACAGAAAAAAACACACTTCTCCGGACTGGGCAGAACAAATACGTATTTGAAGTAGCCAGAAATGCAACAAAAGGTGAGATCAGAGAAGCGGTGGAGAAACTTTTTGATGTCAAGGTTGAGAAGGTAAATACAATGATTGTCAAAGGAAAAAAGAAGCGTATGGGGCGCTTCACCGGGTACCGTCCAAACTGGAAAAAGGCGCTGGTAAAAGTTGCCGAAGGGCAGACTATTCAGCAATTCGGCGAGGTATAAATTATGCATCAGATTAATATGGCATTGAGATAAGCGGAGATATTATGGGCATTAAATCATTTCGTCCAACAACCCCGACATTACGGCAAAAAACGGTCAGTGATTTTGATATGGTTACCACTGATAAGCCGTACAAGCCGCTGCTTGAGTCTAAAAAACGCTCGAGCGGGCGGAACAATTCCGGCAGGATTATGATTCGTCACCGGGGTGGGGGAGCACGGAGACATTACCGGATTATCGATTTCAAGCGCAACAAGTTTGGAATACCCGGAGTGGTGGAGACTATCGAATACGATCCGAACCGGTCTGCATATATAGCTCTTGTCAAGTATGTTGACGGCGAGCGACGATACATTCTGGCGACAACGAACATGAAAACCGGCATGTCTGTCATGTCGGGGACCGACAGTGAGATCAGTGAAGGAAATCATATGCCGCTTGCAAGAATTCCCGTGGGTACGATGATACACAATATTGAATTGCGCAGGGGAAAAGGCGGACAGATCGGGCGTGGTGCGGGGACATACGCCGAAGTGGTTGCCAAAGAAGAAAACATGGTTCAGATAAAATTACCGTCAAGCGAAATCCGCAATGTCGGCGAGTACTGCATGGCGACTATTGGTCAGGTAAGTAATGTTGAATACAATAACATTATCGGAGGATCTGCAGGAAAAAGCCGTCACCTGAACAAACGGCCTCATGTTCGCGGAGTTGCAATGAATCCGGTGGACCATCCAATGGGTGGCGGTGAAGGTAAGGCTTCTGGAGGCGGTCATCCGGTGACTCCCTGGGGTAAGAAAACCAAAGGACTTAAAACACGAAAAAACAAAAAAGCTTCAGACAAGCTTATTGTTAAGCGTCGGAAGAAGAAAAGCTGAAGGAATTAATTTATGGCTCGTTCTATTAAAAAAGGCCCTTTTATTGACGATTTTTTGCAAAAGAAGGTCGATGCGATGAATCGTTCGGGACAGAAAAAAGTTATCAAAACCTGGTCCCGTCGGTCGACCATTCTTCCCGAATTTGTCGGACATACCTTTGCCATTCATAATGGAAACAAGTTCATACCGGTGTATGTTACCGAAAATATGGTCGGGCACAAGGTAGGAGAATTTGCCCCCAGCCGGCAATTTCGAGGGCATAGCGGTCATTTGAAATCCGATAAAACGGTGAAACATTAAGTCGACGGAGTTAGATACGTGGAAGCACATGCTACGATGAAATACGCTCGGTCTTCGCCTCGAAAAGCCAAGCTGGTTGCCGATGCGATCAAAGGAAAAATGGTTGGCGAGGCGCTCAGTATGCTCGAACTCAGCATAAAAAAAAGCGCTGCTCAGGACATGGCGAAGGTTGTAAAAGCCGCTGTTGCTAATATGCAAAGCGTGCATACCGAAGCCAGTATCGATGTTGATGAGTTGAGAATAGCCGACGTGCGCATAGGCCAGGGGCCGCGGATGCGTCGGTACCGGGCACGAGCACAGGGACGTGTCGGCCAGCTTATCAAGCGCATGTGCCACATAACCGTAAAGGTAATGAACTAAGGAGGAATAGCTTGGGTCAAAAATCACATCCCGTAGGGCTGCGTCTGGGAATAACCAAAACATGGAATTCAAACTGGTATTCGCGCGAGCAATTTGCAGATTATCTGTATGAAGACGTGCTTATCAGGCGGTATCTTCAGAAACGGCTGGAAAATGGCGGGATATCAAATCTAAAAATAGAGAGAACCGCAAAAAAGATTATCGTTACGATTAATACATCGCGCCCCGGCATTATTATCGGCAAGAAAGGTGAGCAGGTTGAACGTCTAAAAGGCGAACTGCAGCATTTGACTCAGAAAGAAATACAGATAAATATCAAAGAGGTGAAAAAGCCGGAGATGGATGCTCAGCTTGTTGCTGATAATATCGCCCGTCAGGTAGAAAAAAGGATTTCATATAAGAAAGCGATCAAGAAAACAATATCGACTGCAATGAGAATGGGCGCTGAGGGGATAAAAATAATTGTAGCCGGCCGTTTGAACGGAGCAGAAATTGCCCGGGTTGAAACATTTAAAGAAGGCAGGGTGCCTTTGCATACGCTTCGTGCCGATATCGATTATGCAACAACGGTTTCGCATACTACCTACGGT
>WJKA01000706.1 GCA_014729375.1 Chitinivibrionales bacterium | reverse complement strand
TAACAAACCATTTTGTCAAAATCAACAGGGTAGGTCTTCACTACAAGCGATTTTGTAATTTCTGTAGAACAAAAGGGCTAAAAAAGCGTCAGAACGGAACTAAGCAAAGAAAAAAAGTTTTTACTGTCGAACTTGGGTTAGAAGTTTAAGCCGGTCTCGAACGACTCTCGCTAAACTTCAAAACTTAGTCCGTCCCCGTTCATTTTTCCGGCAAAAAAAAAGCAGCCCCCCCGACACCTGTCGGCAAAGCTGCCAAAACCCTGTTTCAGATTCAAATCCACAGCACTACATCTTCATCATCTTTTCGGCAAACACTATCCCATCAGTATCTTTAATAATTACCATGTTAACTCCCCGATGAAGTACCGACCTGGGGATATGAATCTGCTGCTCCTGTACCTGCTGCGAATAGATAAGCTTACCGAGGCCGCTATAGACTTCAATCCGCACATTTTTCCTGTCCTTTAAAGAAAATGTCAAGCCACTATGCTTATCGACTCTGATACCATTACAATCCTTAACACCCACATTCTCCCACAGAACATTCACTCTCGCATCAACTTCAGTATCGGTGCCCTCAATTGTATAGGCGTCCCGGTTATTAAAATCATCGATATAGCCCGGAGCAATGTCCTCAACCGGGTCGCTGATCCAGATATCGCCGTTATATGCAATATATCTAATACCTTCCGGGTTGTTGATAGTGTCATATTCACAGTAATTATGTGTAAAGGGGAGAGTTTGTTCGCGAATAAAATTCAGACCAATGAGATTCGCGCCATTCTCTAAATCTCTTCCTTGCGGAGCCCAGCCACATATCATCATTGCCCAATGATTGGAGTTGCTGGACCATCCACCCTGAGTAGAATTGCCTCCTCCAATAACTTGATAAAAGCCGGTATATTGAAGTGTTTTATCATTATAAGCTTCATTCTTCATTGAAGAATCAAGCGCCCAGTCATCCCACATCAAGATTGGCCCATCGAGAGTTTCGATTCGGCCGACATTGCCATCCAAACCTACAGATTCATCCTGGGTAGGTATCCACGTATTTGTATCAACTTTCAGAATACAGACCCGATTGTGATATCCATTATTATTGGCAAGTGCATAAATACCTGATGGGGATATTCCGTGTCCGCAGGCGCCACCCCAGTTATGCATCTGATTTATAGTAGCAGGGAGCCCTCCGGATGAAGGATCCGGCAATCGGATCAAGCCTGCATCTCCGCCGTATGCTCCTATTGCAATTTTTGCACAGGCCGGCATTTGAAATTGATTTGAATTTGTATTCACATCTGCTATATGCTGCCGATCACCTGTTTGCACATGCACACGATATATCTGATTGTTATTTTTTGAATTTGTAAACCATATCCACTCCCCTCTGGGCCATTCCAGCTTTGCTGTCCAGAGTCTGCCGTCTCCAAAATCTCCTCCATCAGGTACGCTACATATTTTTTTGACAGTCTTATTTACACCCCCAACAGTAGTCACCGCAACATGCCATCCGCCGTCATTATACAAAAATGCGCAGTGAGTTCCATAGGAGTTAATCTGTGATGAGCGTGCTGCGAGGCGACCGCCGGTAATCACCAGAAAAATAGAATCCACCCACCTGCTGTCTTTAATGAAGTTTGCCTGTATGCCGTTAACCTCACCATTGTAATCGCACACCCCGATTCCGGAAACGGCAGGAGCCTCGGAGTGAAATGAAAGAAAAAGGACACATAGCGCTGGAAACGAAAAGAAAAGCCTTTTCATGGAACTCTCCCCCTGTTCAGAGTTAAAAGAAATGCCGAAATCCCCACTGCACAAGGATTCCTTCGGCTGGAAAAAACCTTTTGCTGTTATGTTATATAATATAATGGAAAACTGGCGTTAATTCAGAGAAAAATGCGTAATAAAATGACTATTTATTGACCGGGGTATAAAAAAGTGGTTTCATTACGAGATTGCAGGGGCAAAGCCCCTGCCGGTAGTCTGTATTGGATATAATTAATTTGAGACATGCCCTTTGCCGGCACTCCGGTTCAGGCAATTACCTCAAATTCGCATTCAAGCCCGGCCATGCTGTCCCCGCCGATCCAGGCTTTAAACGTGCCGGGCTCCACTTTCCGGACCCGGTCGAGCCCGACAAACGATAGTTCATCGAATCCGAGCCTGAATGCCACTTTTTTCGATTCGCCGGGCTTGAGGCGGACTTTTTGAAATCCTTTGAGCTCCCGCGCGGGACGAGTGAGAGATGTGAGGCAGTCCTGGATATAGCACTGGACTGTTTCCACGCCTGCACGGGTTCCGGTATTAGTCACTTTTGCTGAAATTGTCACTTTTTCGCGGGGTTTTATTTTTGACGGCGTTGCTTTGATAGCCGAATAAGAAAATCGCGTATAACTCAACCCGTATCCGAACGGATACAACGGTGAAGTCGGTGAATCGAGGTAACGCGGAGGCCGTTTCCTTTTGCCCCAGCTTTTATGCGAATAATGGAGTGGAACCTGTCCGGTCGATGAGGGAAACGAGACCGGGCATCTGGCCTGAGGATTGACCTTTCCGAACAGGATATCGGCAAGGGCCGCCGCTCCCAGGCTTCCGGGATGCCATGCGTAAAGCAATGCGTCGGCATAGCGGGAAATACGGGACAAATCAAGCGGTCTTCCGGCAAACACCACCACGACAAGCGGCTTCCCGAACAGCGCAGCGCGCTCAATCAGTTCTTCCTGACCCGCTGCAAGCTTCAGCGACGACACGTTATTATGCTCACCGCTCCGTCGATGGTATTCCCCTACAGCGGCGATCACCGCATCGGCCTCCTTGATACGGATAAACAGGTCATCCTGCAGAAGGTCGGAAACGGTCGTCACTCCAGCTCCGGGGCATGCCCGTGCAACAGCTTCCGATATGGTTTGCGTATCTTCCTCTTTTTGGTCAAGCACCCATGAACCAAGCAGCGCCCGACGCTTGTCGGCAAGGGGACCGACGACCGCTATTTTTTGAAGTTTTACCGGCAAGGGAAGGGCATCACGATCATTTTTCAAAAGCACAATGCTCTGCGCGGCGATTTTTTTGGCCTGGCCCCGGTTATACCCGGTAAAAAACACTCTTTTCGCCGACCCCGTATCGATATAAGGATTCTCAAACAGCCCGGCCCTGAACTTTACGGCCAGAATTCTTCCCACGGCATCATCGAGACGCTCTTCCGAAACAACTCCCTTATCGATCCATTCTCCCAGATAATTTCTGAAACAACTGCCGCCTTCAACCATCTCCATATCGACCCCTGCATTGAACGCGATCCGGCCGGCGTTGCTCTTGTCTCTTGCGACACGCTGATTTATCATATTGTAAACCGAGCCCGCATCGCTGACAATAAATCCCTCAAAGCCGCACTCTTCCTTGAGCAGCCCGGTACAAAGGTACCGGCTCCCCGACACCGGCTCTCCGTTGAGATCATGAAACGCAGCCATGACCGTTGCTGCACCGGCTTTTATTGCCGCCTGGAAAGGTGGGAGATATACATTACGGAGCGTGTTGTCGGATATCTCGGCCGTGTTATAATCCCGTCCCCCTTCAGCCGCGCCATACCCGATATAGTGCTTTGCACAGGCAAGAATATGCTCCGGCCCGGCCAGGTCTTTTGCCGTTTTACCCTGAATCCCGAAAACCGCAGCGGCCGCAAGTATTGAGCACAAATACGGATCTTCACCGAAACTCTCGGCAATCCGTCCCCACCGCGGATCGCGGGCAATGTCGACCATGGGGGCAAAAGTCCAGTGTACCCCCGCACTCATTGCCTCCTTTGCCGCTATGGCACAAGACTTTTCTATCGCCGCTTTATCCCAGGTTGCGGCAAGGCCAAGCGGGATCGGAAAAATTGTGCGAAAACCGTGAATAACATCCCGTCCGTGAAGGACCGGTATGCCGAGGCGGCTCTCTTTTGCGGCTATTCGCTGCAGTTCATTCAGCTCCTTGAGATGCAGGACCGGGCGGTACAGCAGAAACGAACCAACACCGTTCTCCCGTATCATCCGCTTGCTCTCTTCATACTCCTCAAGGGGATTCATGATCAGATGCAGTTGCGCGAGTTTTTCATCACGGGTCATTCTTCCAAGAAGGTCTTCAACGCGGCGGAAAACAGGAAGTTTTGAATTTTTATACCCGGTTTTCATGAAATATGGTTCTTTACTGTACGGCAAATGTCGCGACAGATTCCCGGCTCTCTTTATAACCGATCCGGATCGCCCTGGCCCTCACGCTTGTCGTACCGTTTTCCAGTTTTAACGGCCCGGTATATAAAAGCCATCGAGCACCGTCTCCCTCATCGAGCGTATACGCAATCGAGGCCCCCTGCGTCGCACAATGAATCTGAACCGCACACGGACCTTTGAATGTACCGCCTTCCGGTGAAGGATCGACTCCCGGACTGTCTTCACATATCGGGATAAACAGCGGTACCGCGGTCTGCGGCTGAACACCATCAGGATACATCCGGCGGACCATGACATCCTCGGGAACACTCCCCAAGTCGTTGACTTCGCTGATCCATGTATCGAGCGCGGCACTCAAACGCTTTCGTTCATCCTGTAAATCAGGATCCCCGGCGAGATTGGTGATCTCCCATGGGTCGGTTTGCGTATCATAC
>WJKA01000705.1 GCA_014729375.1 Chitinivibrionales bacterium | reverse complement strand
TCGTAATGGTGATGTGTTACCAAAACCCCCCTCACCGTACAACGCCGCGCGGTAACCGCCGCCATAACCGGCCGCGCGGCCGCCGGATCGACCACCACCGCACTATCGTTGTAAAAAATCACGTGGATGTAATTATCGGATAAAGCGGGGACCTGCACTATTTCGATTTCCTGTTTCATGATGCGGGACCCGCTACATTTGAGACACGTCTTCAGGCAGCCCGGGCATTGAGGACGCGGCCACGGCAAGACGGTCGCAGCGCTCGTTTTCAGGATGACCCTGATGGCCCCGCACCCACTCAAACGTCACTGAATGGTTCTCGCACAAACGCAGAAGCTTTTCCCACAAGTCGGGATTAAGCGCTTTTTCCTTTTTATTGCGTTTCCATCCGTTCTTGCGCCACCGCGCGGCCCAACCTTTACTCATGGCATTCACCACATACTGCGAGTCCGACACCACGCGCACCCGGCACGACTCTTTCAACTCCTCCAGTCCGGCAATAACAGCCATCAGCTCCATACGGTTGTTCGTGGTGTTGCAATACCCCTGCGACAACTCCTTCTCCCTCACGCCGTACTGGAGAATCGTACCATATCCCCCGGGTCCAGGGTTCCCCGAACATGCACCGTCGGTGTATAACGTCACGCGTTTCATATCCCTCCCGTAAACCTAAAACCGCATCGAAAACGATACCAGAAACCGGTGAAAGCCATATCGCTCAGTCAATGTGTTGTTTGTCTCAACCTCCCAGAACTGATAACCATACCCTATCTCGAAATTCCACTGTGCAACAAGCCACGCAAAACCGGTGGTCACCAGGTGCCGTTCTTGTGATGCATCCACCCCGTCGGGCGCCCACGCCTCATCAAACGGCTGGTCCGCATACTTTGCGACAAAACTGTAGCGATCAAACTCCTCATAGGCATATCCCGCACGGACAAGCGTGGAATTGACAAACAGTGGTGCTTCAAATCCGACCCCGCCGCCGGCCTTTGCCGACGATGCACCGCTTTTTGACAATATTTTTTCGCTGGGAAATACCACCGTATACGGTAAACGAATATGCACTTCGGTCGAAAATGTAAAATACGGCAATTCCATGGCATAACCAAGCGCGGCCTCATACGACGAATATAACCGGCCCGCTGTATCGGGAAAGTCTTCTGAAAATTCCTCTCTGAAACGGATGCGCCGCGGAAAAACCAGCCGGGCACCCCAGAATGCCTTGTCACGGTAGGAATACAGTAATCCTGCTCGAAGGTCGTATCCGAGATAACCCGTTTCGATATTATCATCAAACTGCTCACCAGATCCTGACGCGGTTTTGCTGTAGGTATCGCGGGTCTGCTCACGGCCGGTGATAATCGACATTGTCGCACCGATACCCATACCCGGCGCAACTTGCAAACCGAATCCCCCACTCCAGAAATTCAATCCGCCGAACGTGCGGTATGTCGATGAAACCGTCGTGTCGCCATACGTGCCTGAAAACGTGCTGATATCATCAAAAACAACCGGATTCTGATACGAACCGGCAAGACTGAAACCACCACGCGAGGTCGGAAATGCATACACCAGACCGCCCTGCATCAAATGCAGCCGCTGAAGGTGATCAATTTCCTCTGTGCCGAAAAGCGATGACCTGCTCTTCTGACTCTGACCAAAAAGCGAAATCTGAAACTCCCGCACCGGAAGAAACGCCAGCCCGGCAGGGTTCCAGTAGAGTGCAGACAAATCCTGTGCAACGGCAACATAATTATTTGCCATGGAATACGCACGCGTACCCACGCCTGTCTTGTGAATAATCCGGTATCCGGACCCGGGACTTGACAAAAAAACAAGAAGCAGCATCGACACTGTTGGCATTATTTTTTTCATTACCAGCTCCTCGGGTTCCTTCGACGGGTTTTTCTGCGGGACCCTGTGCCGCTTGTATCTGCCTGTTCATGCCTTTGCGGATCAGAAGCGGGGGGTGTTGACGACGCGGGTTGGGCCCGGATTTCATCCTCCCGGCTCGAAACCGGGGTTTCGGAACGGGTCGATGTCGAGGGTGTATTGTGCGTTCCGGAGTTCCGCATGAGCGTTCCCGGCACGCGTTTACCACGCGGGGCCCGCCTCTTTTCCCGGTCTGGCCCTTCCGAACCCGAACCGCTCTTTTCAGACGATGATTTCGATTGCACTTCCCCGGAAACGGATGGACCCGGTGACGGCGATGCTGCGCTTCCTGACGGCACACCATAGGAGCGCGAACGACGGGTCCGGCTTCCCCCCGAAGACTCCGATCTATTGCTCTGGCCATACTGATACGGATCGTTATAATAATACCGGCAGCAACCGCACGTGTGGTCGTAGTAATAATACCGCGGACACCGGTCGTAATCAAACCAGTATGGATCGTATCGCCGCCACCAGGGTGAACGATTATACCGGAACCAGTCCATCGAATAATACGACTCATAGCACCGCAACTCCGGATAACCCCAGAAATCACGGGTCCAGTAGCAGTATTCCCTGTCACGGACCACTACGGTGTCATTGTTTTTTGCCAGCTCCTCTGCTGTCGAGTCCGGAGCAAACGACTCTTCAGCAGCAACCCTGTCCAGTGTGGCGAACTGCGTGTAGCAGCCCGGCCAGAAAAACAGTACCGGAAGTACAGCGATAATGGTCTTTTTCATACATACATCCTTTTCATAGATTTCGCGCAGCCGCGAAACGACCGTATCCTGCTGCCATGCCCTTATAATGAATATAAATCAAAGAAAAGAATATCTCTCCTGATTCATCTGATGTGGAAATAGTATATTGAGCAATCAATCCGGCTTAAACTGATTCCGGAAAACAGCCGATACACAAAATATCATTCTATCTTTATGTATTACCAACTATTATGGGGTATTTCTCAAAAATCACTTGAATGTATTTTACTTAATAAGATATAATTAATATCTCAGGAACAGAAAAACAGAAAAAACGATTTTGTGAGAAAGGCACAGGTCTTGAGAGGGACCACTGTATATACTGATGAGTCCTAAACATTCCGGCATCCTTGTATTTATTGCGTGCATGCTCTGTTTTGGAGAAAGTGAAGAGTATGTTCTTCAACCCGGCGATGTTATTTCCATTAATGTTGTGGAGCACCCGGAATTTTCAGGTCGTCATAAAATCCGTCCCGACGGCCGCATTAATTATCCGGTGATCGGTGAAATAGATGTCGCATCACTGACCTGCGCGCAGCTTGTCAAAATCATGCAGGGCAAACTGTCGTCCTATATCAACAATCCCGTTGTTTCAATCTCGATTGAGGCATATTATGCCAATAAAATTTATGTTATCGGAGCAGTACGAAAATCCGGTGAATACCAGATTTATGAGCCGATCGATGCAATGAAAGCCGTTGCAATGTGCGGAGGACTTCAAAATCCGAAAGTCAAAAAAATCAAGATAATCCGGTCCGACGGCTCGGTGGTCACCATACCGATGAAAGAATTCTGGGGTTCCGATACGCAAAGAGACAACAGGAAATATGTCCTCTATCCCGGCGATACGCTGTATGTTCCGGATTCAGGAACAATACCGTGGGGCTTTATCGGCGCGATTCTCGGTGTCGTCAGCACCACGCTGACCATTGTTCTTACCATGTCAAGAATCAGCTCCTCATGACCGGGATATTGTCATGCATTTCATGGTCCATTCTGCAGTTTGTCTATGAGCAAAGAGCCAATTATAATTTCTATCGGCGGCGGCAAAGGCGGGATAGGAAAAAGCACCGTAACAACTAATATCGGCACCGCGCTTGTGCAGAAAGATTACCGTGTGGGGTTTATTGATGCCGACCTTGGCGGCGCAAACCTTCATCACTGCCTTGGAATCAAACGCCCGCAAACAGGGCTGCGGGATTTTATCACCGGTACGGCAAAGAACCTTGCCGACGTTGCGCTTGCGACACCGCTGCCCGGCTCCTGGCTTATCAGCGGCGCCAGTGATATTGTGGAACTGGCAAATCCGCGGTTTGCACAGAAGAAAAAAATGATTGCACACCTTCGCACCCTCGATGCCGACTATATCCTGATTGATCTGGGTGCTGGCACCGGCAGTAATGTCACCGATTTTTTTGCCGCGTTTCCCTGCGGGATTATTGTCTCCGACGGCAGTGCGGCATCAATCGAAAATGCCTATGGCTTTCTGAAAAACGGCATAATCCGCGGCCTTCTCCGGCTTTTCCCCGGCAACAAAGAGCTCCAGCAATTTATCCGGCGCTGTTCCGGCTCCGGCAATGACCTGCACTACACAACTATCGGTGAAATGGTCGCCGCCGCGGTGCAGCGCTTCCCGGACTATGCACGAACCATGAAAGAATACCTTCACGCAAAACGGCTGTTTCTCGTATTAAACATGGTCCGCCGGGAATCCGATATCAGGCATGGTGAACGGTTCGCCGGCATTGTCAAAAAGTACCTTTCGATCTCCCTGATTTACATCGGATATGTCTCCTGGTCCGAAGATGTCAATGCATCGTTCCGGGCAATGCAGCCGGTTATGCTCCACAGCAACGCCGCGGAGGTGCGGAATGCATTTTCCTCTATTACCGCCAATCTTGTCGCATTAACCAGGGAGTAACATTTCATGAACTATGTCGAATACTGGGGATTGAACGAAGAACCGTTTGAAGAACTCTGCGATACGCATTTTTATTTCGAGAGCGACGACCATCGCGAGGCCCTCGATCGGCTGCTGTACGTTGTCAACGACCGCAATATGAACATGTGCCTGCTTACCGGCGAAATCGGCTCAGGCAAAACGATTACCAAAAACGTGCTCCAGGGATCGTTACCGCGGCAGGACTTTGAAGTCATCTCTTTTGAAAACTCAAATTTCCCCTTTGTCGATATCCTGTACGATATCTGCGACAGAATATCATTCCAGGACTCACGTATAGCAATGGCCGATAACGAAGAGCTTCCGCAGCGCGGGGACAAATACCTCCTGACAAAATATCTTGCCGACAAACTCGAAACTCTTGTGTATGAAGAGAAACGGCATCTTGTGCTTATTTTCGACGAGGCCCAGCAGATGGAGAGCCGGACACTTGATGACATCAAGAGCCTGACCAATATTTCCGCGGAAACGGAAAATTATCTTACCGTTTTTCTGATCGGACAGCCCGAACTCCGCCAGAAAATCTCAGAGCTGCGACAGGTCGATCAACGCATTTTCCTCCGCTTTCACCTGAACAATCTCGATTACAATAATTCGATTAAATATATCCAGCACCGGATGCGTGTCGCCGGACTCGAAAATAAAACGATTTTTACCAGCCTGGGGTACGAACTGATATTCCGCACCACCGCAGGCGTTCCACGGGAAATCAATCGTTTGTGCAAGCTTGCGCTCAATTACGGTTTTGCGGAAAACCTTTCGGAAATCCGCCGTGAAGACATCCAGGTTGTTATTGACGATATCAGCAGGCAGGGGTGATGGACGAGAACAGGAAGAAATTCAGTTTTAGCTCGATCCGCCGGAAGCTGGACAATGAGTCTTCGCCGAAGAAGCGGCAGGGGGCGGCGGCGGATACGGGCCGCACAGGGCCCGACCAAGAAAAATCCCCACCGCGGCCCGCACGCCCGGACCAGGGCTCCGCAAACAAGCTTCCGCAGCAGCCATGGTTCGGCGCACGGGACCACAGTCCCGGT
>WJKA01000008.1 GCA_014729375.1 Chitinivibrionales bacterium | reverse complement strand
GTCCTGCATCGCCCGCCAGGGAGTTCAAAGGGTTGGCCGCTTCGGCTGCCCTCTTTTTCCAAATCACCGATCGTGCCCGCTCTTCTGCACTTCCGATTTTAAAACTGCTCTGCCTGCCTCGGCGCGCCCATCTGGAGAACCGGATCACGCACCATGTTGCAGCGCCCGAACACCGCCGGGCCCTCCGCCCTGACACCGTCATGAACGTTGCTGGTTCTGTGAAGGGAAGGCCCCCGGCGCGGGGACCGGTCTCAGCAGACGTTCAGCCGCCTCCGGACTTCGCTCTCGTTGGCCTGAAGATAACGCTGCAGCTGCTGAATGCCGATGAGGGGCGTGTCGGAGAGCGGGAAGTTGAGGCTGGGAATGTCCGCGAAGACCGGATCGATCTCTGCGCACGACTCGTTCGCGGGTCGCTTGTTGTAGATGGTTCGGTACAAACGGATGTCGATTTCTTTCAAAGAGTGGAAGATCCTCAACGATTCGGCATGCGAGAGCTTGTCCGGGTTCAGAACCAGGTAGACCTGGGTTTTTTCGGGGTTTGTGAAGGTTTCCCTCAAGACCTGGTACTGCTTGCGCTGCTCCTGAATTTTGTTGAGGACCTTGTCCCGTTCGAACTCCTTTTTCAGAAGCGTGATCTTGGTGATCAGCTCCCGCTTTTCGATGATCTCCTCACGGAGCGCCAGAAGGTGATTCACCCAGACCAGGGAGAGGGACGGAAGCGCAAAGAACTTCAGGGAGAGCGCGGTGGGCGGCATGTCGAAGACCAGGTAGTCCCAATCCGAGTACTTGTTCTGAAGGTGCTCGTACGCCAGGATGAGCGCGTACTCCTCGAGACCGGGCGAGTGTTTGATGACACTGAAGTACTTGTCCAGGTTGAACGCCGTCAAGTAGGAATAGGTCCGGTTGATCTGCCGGCGCACGTCCTTCAGGTACGCCCGAATCCAGGAATCCTCGTCGATCTCGATGACCCGGAGGCGGGGGGCGACCTCCACGGGTTCGTCCGAAAGGGTGCGCTCGAAGATGTCGGACTGGTTGTGCGCAGGATCGAGGGAGACCAGCAGTACGCGGTGCCCCTTTTGCGCCAGGAAGGTCGAAAAGAGAGCGGCCGAGGTCGATTTCCCAACACCGCCCTTTCCCATGAAAAACAGATGCGTTGCCCGGTTCATGCCTACCCCTGAAGCCCATCCATAAACCGACCTTGGGCATTGCTGTGTTTCCAATTCAGAATGGAGGATTTTTTGTCAAGATCAAGGAGCCTCGCTGATCGACGATGAGATTGGCAAAAAAGACCCTTTCTGGATGGAAACTACCCGATGTCCAGGACCGAGAAAAGCTGGGAAAGCGGTTGGCTCGCCGTGTCCACCTTTTCCATCATCAGGATGAGCTCCTCTTCCATGAAGGGCATCAGGTCCAGGGAGATCTGCATGGGGGGCGAAGGCATCCCCACATAGGAACCCAGAACCAGCACCCCGAAGATGTTGTCGAGCTCCTCCACCTCGGTTTCAATGGTTTCCACGGCGTTGCTTCGGGCGACTTGGTCGGAGACTCTCAGAAAGTCGACGACTCTGTCCTTCATGGATTTCAAAATCCGGAGCATGATCCTCTCCTGGGCATCCGAAGGCCCATGACCCTCATCCGACCCGGAACATGCGCCGTTCGAACCGAATGCGCTTTCTGGACGGGTAGAAGTAGTACACCGCGTAAAGGGCCGTCAAGGCCGTGCCCGCCAGATAGAAGCGGGGAAACTCGAGCAGATAGGCGGGAAGGATCAGGTACGGTGTCACCAGGGAGATGCGGATGAGGGTCCGTTCGAATGTCAGCCAATCCGATTCCGCCACCGTGTTCCGCTCCCGCATCCTGTGGGCAAAGAGAGCTCTAGAAAAGACAGGCAGACCCACAGCGAAAAACACAGCCAGAACAAAAACAAAAGGGGCAAGAAATCCCAACGGCCCGGAAGGGTACGTCGGGGTCTGTGGGAGCAGGTGGAAAGATTTGAGCCCCGCCAGCACGGCAAGGGCCAGCACAGCGGGGATCAGGAGAGAGAAGTAGCTTCTCTTGAGTTCCTTGGTCATGTCGCAGTCCGTCCTGCGCAGGAGCACCCCCGAGCAAACCCGCGCAGACGGGATGCCTTGGCGGGAGCACCGCTCGCGCGGTGCTCCCGTGGCTCGTCCTTACGAAGCCGTTGCCGGCTCGGGTTGCTCGGGAGGCTGACCGAACACGCGGAAAAAGCGGATGACCCCTTCGATCACGATCCAGACCGCGATCACGAGAATGCAGATGTTGATCACCTGCAACAGCACGTTCTGTTGGGTTCCGAAATGGATCTGATTCACGATCACGGCCCAGATGGTCATGACCGCCATGAAGATGGCGGGGACCCCCGCGACGATCCACTTCAGCCCGCCCTGTTTTTCCAGGTAGAGCGTGATGATGACCAGGGCGAGGGCCGCCAGGGTTTGATTGACCGCACCGAACAGCGGCCAGAGCTTCAATGCGCCGGTGCCCCCGGGACCCGCAATGAAGGCCAGGACCAGGGCGCTTCCCACGGCGATGGTGGTGGCCGCATACCGGTTGGTCAGGAAGTTGAGCTTCAAGTCCCCGGCGAGCTCGGCGATCACGTACCGTTGAATCCGGGTGGCCGAGTCCAGTGTGGTCCCTGCGAAAGACGCGACGAACACGCCCATGATGGCCAGCGCAAAGACCTTGGGAAGCCCCAGGGCCCCGATCATGTTGGCCGCCCCGTCCACGAACGCCGTGACCTTGGAGCCCAGGCCGGCTGCTGCGGCCCAGGAGGAGTAGTGGGTGGTCCACGCGGCCACGCCGGTCAGGGTCTC
>WJKA01000704.1 GCA_014729375.1 Chitinivibrionales bacterium | reverse complement strand
TGAGTACACCTATGTTCATTCTGTAAATGTCAGTGTTTTGATTGCCTCGCTGGCCAGGGCAATGGGTTACAACCGGAACCTTTTGCTGGATGCCGGCGTTGGGGGGCTGCTGCACGATATCGGGAAAATGCGGGTACCGGATTCCATACTGAACAAGCCCGGACGGTATGCCGACTGGGAATTTGCGATCATGAAAAAACATCCCGACCATGGGCTGGATATTATCAGGGAAAAAAAATCCATATCACCGAAAGCTACGATGATAATTGCGCAGCATCATGAGCGATATAACGGCAACGGCTATCCCCGGGGATTGAAAGGAAAAGAGATTTCCGAGCTGGGATTAATTGCCGCTGTTGCAGATGTGTATGATGCTCTGACATCGGACCGGGTTTATCGGGCGGCCTGGACACCGCAGAAAGCCCTCGCAACGATTTTCCAGGGATGCGATGAACAGTACTCACGGAATGTTGTCGAAATATTTACCAAGCATATGGGAATTTATCCGGTCGGCAGTTTCGTGAAGTTGCGCACCGGTGAGATGGGGATTGTGGTCCGGATCGATCATGGAAAGCTCCTTATGCCGACAGTCCTTGTTCTGTTCGATTCAGCAGGCAACAGATTGACATCACCGGTCGAATATGACCTCTCGGAAAACGGTGACGGCTTCGGGGAAGAAAACGGTTCTATCGAGATGTCACTGAATCCTACTGCATTCCGCATTAATGTTGCTGAATATATCGGCCATCAGTGCTGTGCCAAATAGATTGAAAACTATGAGAATATTGATCAATGAATAATACATGCGCAGCTATTTTACAAAAACAGAAACGAACTTTACAATATACAATTATTCCTGTTATAGAACGCCGATGACGCCAATCTGGCCGATTATCGCTGATAGTAAGAACAGAAGATCACCACAGAGGACAGAGGCGCAGAGGACACTGAGACTTAGAGATGTGCAGCTATTTCTTTGAAAATCAAATACTTTTCTCTGTGAACTCTGTGGTGAATTCATCATCACAATGTACCTTTCTGACCAGTGGATATCAGCATGATAAGCGTCATTAGCGTTCTATCTTTGACAAGAGTGATCGGCCAAAATAAAACAAATATTTTTTGAATTTTCAGCAAACAGGGAAGGATTTAACAATTATGCAGGGCAAGCATTGCAGGCTTTATGATGAAAATCTCGTGAGGAATATAATGATTTCAACGGGCTTGACTGTATTTGAATATTTAAAGCGGAAGATGGTCAATGATGAAGATGAAATATGCGAGCTTGTGGAGGTGAATGCAGATAATATTATTGAAAACACTATAGAGGACATGAATTCCGCCCCCGGACTTGACGAAGGCGAAGGCGATCCGGAACCGCCCCCTCCATGGGAATAGCCCTGCGGGGTTTTTCTCGTGCGGCACAGGCTGACGGTCGAATGCGGAATAGCTGCATCCTTGCACCCTCCCAGATTATTGAACTATTTTACTCCCAAGCCGAAGTGGTGGAATTGGTAGACGCGCTGGACTCAAAATCCAGTGGGGGCAACCTCGTGCGAGTTCGATTCTCGCCTTCGGCACTATTTTCACCCCAGACCGGTTTCCTGGTTCTTTCCCCTGCAGATATCATGTGGGCCCATATAAAAAGCCCCCCATCGGCTCTAGCACTTCCGACAAGGGGCACTTGCCATAATCACGTCTGCAATAATAAAATACACCATTGGCACCAGTATTATGCAATAAAAAAGCATTTTTTTTGCTCCCTGCCGGATTTTTGTAAAAAAAGCCTTTTTTGTCCGGAATAGCCCGATAGTACCGAATAATACTTTTTTTCTTTGCAAAAGGTTTTGCAGTTACTATATTTCACACAGAATCTGCACCGTCCTTCCTTTTCACGATTACAGGGCGAACCACACTGAGAAGGCACTGCTTTTTCGTACAGAATTGCTTTAGTGTACCCTTGATATGGGGGGACATGCTTAATGTACTGCTCCATATCAGATTCAGGGGGTATTGCTAAAAAAGCGGAGTAATAATTTCAGGCCGGAGAGAGGGATATGAAAAAAGCAGCAAGCAAAAAAGAACTGCTTGAGGAAATCAATGAGCAGCGAAGAAAAATTGAAGTGCTCGAGGATGCCGATCATGAGCGAAGGCGAATTCAAAAGCTGTATCAGGCACTTGAAACCCGCTGGAAACTGCTCCTATGCGACCTCCCCAACATTATCATGACCGTTTCATCAGACGGAACCATTCTTGCCGTCAACAGGATAGTGAACAATATTTCCGTGGGCGATGCTGTGGGTGCCAGTATGTATGAGATTGTACAACCGGTTCATCACAGTGAATTGCAGAATGCCATTCACGCCACATTTGCAGGCAGCAAGAGTCACACCTGTACAATCGCCGGCACCTCCGGAAACAACGATACAATTATCTGGTATGAGATGAAAACAACGCCGGTGTGGAGGGACAACCAGGTAATCGCAGTTACACTCAATCTTCTTGACATTACCGATAAAATCGGCGCAAAAGAGGCGCTTACTGAAACCGAAGCAAACCTTCATGCAATCCTTTCATCAATGGTAGATATGGTATTTGCATTCGATAAAAACGGGAAATTTACATTTTGCCATACGGCAGATATGCTCCAGTTGTATGTTGCGCCTGAAGAGTTTATCGGCAGGTCATTTTGCGACATAATGCCGGAATATATGCACGAGTCAATGCGCACGGCCTTTGCCCGAAACAGGGACGGCAGGACCTTTGCATTTGAATATGAACTCGAGATTGGCGGGGAAATGAAAAATTTTTATGCAAAGTTGTCTCCCATAAGGATCAACAACAGGTTTTGCGGCTCTGTCGCCGTAGTGCGGGAAATTTCGGATATTAAACGCGTCGCTGCCGAACGGGCCAGGAATGAACGAATCGAATCCATGGGGATTTTTATCACGGGAGTTATTGCCGACCTGAAAAAGCTTTTTGCCGGTATTCTTTCCTATTCAAGCTATGCACTTGAACACGGAAATCCGAACGGAATGGTCAGAGAGTGTCTTGAAAAATCCATGCAGGCGTATGACCGGGCCACCGCATATATCCGTGAGCTTATTTCGTTCTCGAACACGCATATACCTTCAAAAAAGACAATTGATCCGGAAAAATTTATCCATGAAACAATGGCACAGCTTGCGCGCGAAACAGGGATCGGCTACACCATTACAGTTGCCCCGGGACTGTCCCCGCTTGCCGTTGATATTCATCAGATGCAAAAGGTAATTGAAAATATCACGAAAAATTCCCGGGAAGCGATGCCGGAAGGCGGTACCATTGAAATCAGAGTTGGGAACCACACCCTTGACAGGGGGAATCACTACGGTCTGGAACCGGGCAGCTATGTTGTGCTTGCATTTATCGACAAGGGGACCGGCATGTCCAGAAAGAATATCGATAAGGTTTTTGATCCGTTTTTTACAACAAAGAACACGGGGAGCGGTCTGGGTTTATCGCTGTGTTATGCAATAATCAGAAACCACAACGGTCATATCGGGATTATCTCCGGACCTGACACCGGGACAAAAGTAACTATTTATTTACCCGCAGGGTAGCATGAAAAACAGCAAAAATTGCTTGCAGACCGCCTGCCGCAGTGTCATAATTACGTATAAATTTTGTTAGGATGCAAAAAATTATTGCTTTATTTGAGAACGGAAATCATTTTATTATATGTATGGCGGGAAAGTTAATTTCCTGATTTTTTCGAATCTCTTTTTTTTTGCAGGCGGTCTGGGCTTTTTGCAGACCGCATAGATAAGGACCCGATAGCTTCAGAAAGCGCCCACCAGAAATTTCTTCTTGCGAGTTAGCCACGATCAGGATTTGTATTTACAAGTAACTCATTTACGTGAGCAACCCGCATAAGTAAGTCTGGCATTACTTTTCAAACGCTTAATCGAACCGCAAACAGCATATTGTTATAG
>WJKA01000703.1 GCA_014729375.1 Chitinivibrionales bacterium | reverse complement strand
GTTTTATTTGAGATATCATATGCATGGTGATTATTGAGAAACCATCCTCCGGCAGCGGCAGGGGTCGGCAAACCTATCTTTAACTCAACAATTTTATATTTAGCAATGTTTTCCCTGGTTGTATACAAAGGTTCTGCGCCGTCAGAGAAAAGACCGAAACTCATCGGAGCTCCCGGAGGTGACATATAGATCATGTTTTGATACCAATAACCGATTGTAATTTCCACCGGCACGCGACTATTTACAAATCGCCCATAGCTGTCTTTGCCGTCCCATGAGAAACTGTAAGACAAAAATGGCTGTGGGTCAAATTCTTCATAAAATTTTCGCCCGGCAACTTCTATTAAACATGATACCTTTGCCAAAGATGAAGGTATATCATTGTTGCATAAAGGAATATTTAAATTTCTGTTTCTTAAACATCCTGCTGCACGCCCGCTTGAATAGCTTAAAAAATCATTTGTGCCGGCAATTTGAATCTTTTCTCTTAATACCCTGGATTGTATATCTATTATTGAGCCGTCGTCCTGGCATTGTTCAGGAACATCTTCAGGACTCTCAGGAGCAGGTACTTCAGGCGGAGTTGCATCAGGCGGGAATTCATACGGAAAATTCAAATCATATGTCGAAAAATGCTTTAATGGCGCGCGCCATAAACTCTTCCCCGCCTCATACGCACTCGCCAGCATTTCAAGCTCCGCAACAGTAAATCCAAGCGAATCCAGCGCCTGCTGCTGTGCTGCCTGGCCGGAGCCGTCTATGTCTATCGCTGCAATTCCCCCATCAACAGAAAGTATTTCAATTATACTGCCATTCTCCGACGGCGCCCAGATACCTCTGGTATTATCGTAATAGCCGACCGGAACGATTCCCCCGGCTGGAAATTCAAGAAAATTATCCACATAAAAATAGACCTGCTGATTGAAAACAACGTCTTTTCCGTTGATTTTAGCCAGGGCTTCATCCGCGGTCAGCTCTGCGCAGTAGGTATAGGCAACCGTAGCAGGAAGCGGCCCCGGCATACGGTCGGGCCCTTCAGGGCCCACTGAGTATTCAGTCAGGCGAACATGAAGCGTACCTACCGGCTGTAAGGAACCGTCGGGTCTGACAAGGCTTGCAGAGACTCCCTGAGGAAAGAATACCCGAGCCTGCCGCTCGCCATCATCATCGGAAACAACACTTCCCTGTGCTACTTTGACCGCATCGGGATTTGTAAGATCGATAGCTGTCACATTAGGATCGAGTTGAATCATGATTACATCATCGACAAAGGTGTTCTCATTCCATAAGATCTCAAGCGGTCTTTGTACAGGAAGATACCCCGGTTTATTGTAACAAAGTGTCAGCAATCCGCCGCCATTTACAACAAGGTCGAATGCGCCGTCTTCCCTGGTTAGTGTCTGCCCGAATTCCGGGTGATCGAGAATGGTAACCGTTACCCCGGAAAGAGGATTTCTTCCGGAAGCCATTGCTTTTCCATGAATCACTCCCAAACGTTCGGCTGATATGTCTTCGGGATTTACTCCTGTCTGGATCGGATTATCCCCTGTATACAGAAACTCTACCGCTTCGGCTAAAGAAGTTGCCCGTGTCGGATCGAGCGGCGGCGCGACTGTTGAAGGGTCGGGCGGAAGCGGCGGGCCCTGGGTGACAATCAGGAATGATGACATTGCCGGCAGGGCGCTGTTTCCTGCACTGTCGGATACAGCAATTTGAAGTGAATGATTGCCTGATGGCAGATCGGATTGTGGTATGCAACTGAATCCCGAGGATGAAATATTGCACTGTGACGTTATATCAATGCCGTCAAGCCTGACGCTGACTGAAGCTATATCGATACCTGCGAGATTATCATAAAAATCAGCAGCTATCTCAGGCTGTCGTTCATATGTTTCAGAACCGGATGGTGGTGCGATATTGGTAATTTCAGGAGCGGTTAAATCGATATTCACATAGACCACTGTTGACGCCGAATTTCCTGCATTGTCGACCGCGGTTCCTTCAACGGGTATTGCTTCGCCTTCATCCATTAAAACGGTATCGGATGATACCTCTTTGATACCCGACCCCTGGTCGCTTGCTTCGAATTTTACCACTGCAGAGCTGTTGTTCCAGCCATATTCATTCGGTGGCGGATTGATTACAGCAGAAATAAGCGGTGAAGTGCGATCTATAATGGTATGGATAACGTCGGATTTGCCGGCATGACCGGCTTTTTCATTTGCCATATATGCTTCAGCAAAGAGGTGAAAGGGACCGTCTGCAAGCGATGAAATATCGATTGAGAATGTATGTTCACCGGTTTTTATGGATGGCGGATTATCATATCGCCCGACAACCTCATTGTTGCCATATAAAATCACGGCTTTTACATTTCCTGTGTTCTTTCCTTTATGATTTGTGGGTGATGAATATTCAACAGTAACCTGCATGGAGCCGCCATTTGTCGCAAAACCATCATCAGGTGACATAACCTTCACTGTCGGCGCCTTGTCATTCGATCCGGCATAGGCAATGACGGTCATAAAAACAGCAGCGCCTGCCATCATAGACCGGACCGAATAATTCGATTTACGTAACTGTGCAAGCGACAGCACTTTACGGAACTGATCATGGAAATTACGTTCCATAGAGATCTCCTTACCCGGTTAAACTTTTGAAGTTGGGAAGCCTGCGCCATCGATGCGCTCTTATTATACCCGATTTTACCGTTTATGTCAAGTTTTTTTATAAAGGTATTTTTTTTGTGTAAACCAGGGAGGTGCGCCGACGATGGTATGAAATGAATAAAGCCGCGTCTTCGAAAGAATGGCTTACCATTCTTAAGCGAGACTGTAGAGGTATCCGATCCATTCAGTTTCGTCTCGTGTTACAATAATCCAACCTCTCCGAGGTTGAAGATCGCGTATTTCCCGCTTTAATGGTTGTACCCTCTCCCCCATAAGGCCCAATAATATCGCAGGACCCCCTTTTTCCATTTTCTCGCGTGCTCGTAACTTCGTGACTCCGTTTTTTCCTCTTCACTCATCGCGTCTCCGCGTCGCCCCGTCGTCGCGTCGTTTCATCACGCGTGCGCTCCTTCTTCCCCTACTGCACACACATC
>WJKA01000702.1 GCA_014729375.1 Chitinivibrionales bacterium | reverse complement strand
TCTTGGGAGCGGCCTTTTTCTTCTTTTTCGCTGCTTTTTTAGCGGCCATGGAAAAACCTCCTTGAAAAGGGTTAAATTAAAAAGGAGCAGCTATGCCGCAACGGACATGAAATTGCTCCTGAATTATGATAAATATATTTCTCAAATGATTAACACCCGAACTACTGGTGCATGTAATCGCGCCCTTTACCTTGCAAAAAAAAGACGCTCGTATTGCTCCCACTGAAACCGTGCCCATTCTCGTGATACGCACCTCTGAAAATGCAATCGTTTTTTCTTTTTCATTTCCCTTTCTGATAATACGTGCAACGCTATATGCTGGGTGTTCTTTTTCAAAATTACAATTTGTGGTATACATTCTGCAACAATAAAAATATTTATAACAATTTTTTTTCCGAACGCTTCCCCGGGGGGGGCCATCCCCGGCGGCCTCTCCGGCAAAGCGTCTCTGTTTGAATTCCAGCGGTCAACCAGTAAAAATCATGTATCTTTTGAGCATATGAAAATTCGCATTCTTACCTCAAGCAGCTCGGGTAATTGCATCTTGCTATGGGACAACACCAGTTCCTGTATCGTCGACTGCGGGTGCTCGGTCTCATATGCAAAGAGACACCTTCTTGACAACAATATATCATTTTCCTCTCTGAACGGCGCCTGTATCACGCATGTTCATCGCGACCATATCAACCCCATTTTTTTTCGTGCGCTCCTGAAACAAAATGTTCCCGTGTTCTGCAGCACTACCGCGCATCCGTATCTTCCCACCCACTCTCCCGCGACAAATCTCTCTGTGGTCACGTACGCCCCTTTCGTTCCGTTTTTTGTCGGCACAATGAAAATTACGCCCTTTCCGGTTACTCACGATTCACCGGGCGGCTGCTGCGGATTTTCCATTGAAGTCAATGCAAAACGGAAAATGCGGAAAATCACCATCGCAACCGACATCGGAAAAATCGAGCCCGCCACGGCCGATTACTTTACAAATTCCGACATTGTCATTATCGAATCCAACCACGACATAGCCATGCTGGCCAGTGACTCGATCCCGCAATTTTTGAAAACCAGAATACGTACATCCCACTTATCCAATGATGAATGCGCGGAAATCCTCGAGAAAGCGCTGCAGAAATCAACCATAAAACCGGAGGCAATAATCCTCGCACATATCAGCACGGATAGAAACAGCAAGACTCTTGCCAGGCAATGCATCGGCGATCGCCTGCGCAGAATCGGTCACGAGAGCATCCCGCTTATAGTTTCTCATGATCATTGCGCCGGCGAAATCGTGGAGCTTCACTGAAAAAAACAGCTCCCCTGTACATGTTTTGAGATTTGAAACTTGAAATTTTGACTTTCCTATCACCCACCCATCCACAGCTTCCTGTCCAGGCTTCTGTACTGGATTGCCTCCGCAAGATGAGGCGAGAGGATATCTCCGGAATTATCAATATCTGCAATTGTGCGCGCAACCTTGAGAATCCTGTCATATGCCCGTGCCGAAAGGCCAAGCCGCTCGATGGCGTTTTTCAGCATTGACTGAGATTCCCGGCCGAGTTCGCAGTATATGCGGATATGTTTTGATTCCATATGTGCATTGCAGAATATTTTCTTTTCGTTTTGAAACCGCTCAAACTGTGCCCCCCTTGTCTGCTCAACTTTTTTTCGCATGGAATTCGAATCCTCGCCCGGTTCTTTGCGCGACAGCTCTTCGTACGACAATGCCGGCACTTCCACATGAATATCAATGCGGTCCATAAGTGGACCTGAGATTCTTGACATATATTTTTGAATCTGGGCCGGCGTACAGGAGCATTCATGCCGGGGATCGGTATAATAGCCGCACGGACAGGGATTCAGCGCGGCGGCAAGCATGAATTTTGCCGGATAGGAGAGGGACATCGCTGCGCGGGAGATCGTCACCCTCCCGTCTTCGAGGGGTTGACGAAGGTTCTCCAGAACGTTTTTATTGAATTCAGGAAGCTCATCCAGAAAAAGAACACCATGATGGCTCAGGCTTACTTCTCCGGGCCGTGGATACGATCCGCCGCCGATAAGCCCGGCATCAGAAACCGTATGGTGCGGTGACCGGAATGGCCGTGTAGCAAGCAGCGGCGTGCTCTCATCAAGATGCCCGGAGACCGAGTGAATCTTGGTAGTCTCAAGCGCTTCGTCAAGTGTCAGATCGGGCAGAATGGATGGCAGTCGTCGTGCAAGCATGGTTTTACCCGAACCCGGAGGTCCTATCATCATAATATTATGGCCCCCCGCGGCTGCAACAAGCAACGCACGCTTGATGTGCTCCTGGCCTTTGACATCTCTGAAATCAATAGCGTATTTCCGGGCTCTTTTAAATAATGCCCGGACATCGGTCTTGTGCGGCTGAATCTCTCTGGATCCTTCAAGAAAGCTCAGTGCGGTTGTCAGAGAATCGACCGGATATATTTCCAGACCCTCTGCAACTGCCGCCTCTTCCGCGCAATCTTGCGGTACAATCAGCCCTTTGAATCCCATATCGCGGGCACAAATCGCCATCGAAAGAATCCCCTTGATCCGCTTGACTGTTCCATCAAGCGAAAGCTCCCCCACAATGCAGAAATCGCGGGCATTGGTTATCTCAACCTGATTATCGGCCATTAAAAGTCCGATTGCTATGGGGAGATCATACGCAGAACCCTCTTTTTTGATGTCCGCGGGAGCCATGTTAATTGTCACTTTCCGGGCAGGAAATTCATAGCCGCAATTTTTTATTGCAGACATAACCCGCTCTCTGCTTTCCCGGACCGCACCGTCGGGAAGCCCTACAATTGTAAAGCTGGGTATCATATCGGCAATATCCGCCTCAATACCCACTTCAAAAGCATCGATGCCTATCACTGCCATCGAGCGGAGCTTGGCCAGCATGGATTGCCTTCCTTTCTGCAAATTTATTAGACTTTTATGCGCCAAACATATATAATATATGCGATATAGTCAATTTCAGGCATTGCAGACAACACTGTGCAAAAACTGCAATTAATAGAATCTACAATCAATGACCGTCATTTTACAAGGAAACGACTATTCGTTCCACTTTGAGAGCTGAGAGGGACCTTTTTTCAGATGCAAAATGACGCTGCTGCGTTTCCTGTTACAAAACTCCCGGCAAAAGCAGACAAAGACCTGCTGATTGCACGCAAGGTCCAGGAGGGAATGGTTCCCCACAGACTTCCTGCGATTGAAGGTATCGATATCGCCTCACTGTACCGCCCCTGCTCTTCAGCGGGCGGCGATTTGTATGATGTTATACAGATTTCTGAAGATCTTCTTGCTTTTCTCATTTTTGACGTATCAGGTCACGGAGTCTCCTCTGCCCTGATTGCATCAATGACAAAACTGGCGTTTCTCAATCATATTCATTCCGTCACGTCACCCCGCAGCCTGATTGAACGGGTAAACAAAGAAATCGTCCAGCACGCTTTGGCGGACTACTTTGTGACCGCATTTGTCGCATTTTTAGACCTCCACAACAACAAACTTTCCTATTGCAACGCAGGACATCCACCACCGATAATTTACAAAAAAGATGAAAAGGCGATTGTCTCACTGGGAACATCGGGTCTGTTTATCGGTATTTTTGATGACGGTCTGTATGAAGAAAAAAGCCTGTTCCTGAATCCGGGTGACTGGCTGGTGCTGTTCAGCAACGGAATATATTCGGTTTTTGACCCGCAGAATGAGCTGAAAGGGCGCAAACGCCTGGAATTCGAAATCCTTCACGAACTCTCCAGCATCTCACCCGCCGGTGTAATTAAAAGCTTTGAAACAAGACTTCAAATTTTCGAGCAGAAACAGAAAATTGACGATGATATTACCGCTGTTGTGATTGAAGTGCTTAC
>WJKA01000701.1 GCA_014729375.1 Chitinivibrionales bacterium | reverse complement strand
TAAATTAAGCAGAGCATTCTGGACCTGAGCAGGATCGCCTGTTGTTGTTGACAGTCGCGCATCAAGGTCGAGATTGATCCTGATCCGTTTGTCAATAGTCCGATCCAGAAGGCCAACCACTTCACGAATAATATCGTGTATAGCGATTGTTTGTTGCTCAAATTTGCCTTTTCGGGCAAAAACAAGGAGTTGATTGGTCAAATCGGCTGCCCGGGAACCTGCTTTTCGAATTTCCTGAACATAATTCAGCAGCGAGACATCCTCTCCGAGCTTCATTTCCAGTAATCCGGCATATCCGGTTATGGCAGTCAGCAGGTTATTAAAATCATGCGCGACTCCTCCGGCCAGTTGTCCGACCGCCTCCATTTTCTGCGCCTGGAACAATTCCGACTGCATCTGGCTTTTTTCCTTTTCAGCCTTGCGCTGCATCTCGGCTTTCAACTCCCGCTCAATATCAAGCGCATTCGCCAGTCGGTTATTGACTTTGTTAAGCTCAGCAGTGCGCTCCCCGACTTTTCTTTCGAGAAGAATATTTGTGTGACTGATTTTTGCCAGAAGATCGGCAAAGTACTGTTGAAAAAGCAGACTGATACATGCCGTGGCCCAGATCAAAAACAGCGCTGTGGAAAAATGACTCTCTCCGACCAGCGAGACCTGAGTGGAAAAATAGCCCCCAATTGAAGGTATCAGTGAAAAAGGCTCCATTGTTGCCGCAATCAGGGTCAGCATGCCTGTATAGATACCGGCCCAGAGAAAAGCAGGAATATTGCCGAGAAAAAGGCCAAGTACGAGTATGTTAAATGATAAAAGATACGAGCCGTCGGTCCTGTATGTATACATCAAATAGTAAAGGGTCGTCAGCGAACTGCAGAAAACGACCGAATAAATTGCCCATGCGATTTTTTTCCGCCATACAAGCAGGTATGCCCCGGTCACCACACCAGCAAATATGATAACAATACCGGCAAGCATATACTGCCTGAAAACCAGAAAACAAACAAATAACGGTAGCAAAAAAGCTGCGAGTAGTATGCTGAGAAGCTTATGTAAAGCGTTTAACTTCCATTCGACAACCTGACTGGAGTGCTTTATTGACGGTTCGAATAAGACGCGATAAATCCCTGCTGCGAAACCCATTATCCTCCCTGATACAAATTACCAGAAAAAGCACTTTAATTGTATCACAAACAAGGGCCAAAATCAAATTTTTTTTGCCAGTAGCGAATAAATGCAGGAAAGGTTATTGAAAAGAAAACAGAGCCGATCAGACCTTCAAGCGGATACCTGATTACCGGAATAATTGTGCTCCATCCAGCACTGCTGCTGTATGCCCACAAGTTAAGAACATGCATGCCGATATACTCATTTGCAATAAACCATACCGGCCCGACCAGCGCATCACAGAGGATAATGCGCTTATCAAACATGGAAATACTGCTCTTGTTAAACAATTTCTTATACAATAATTCCGAAATAAAAATAAAGTACGTAAAACTATACCCCCAGCCCATGACAACAAAAAAGGATATATCTTTGTAGATATACACGTTTAAATTGTAATCCCAGTACGCCTCGGTAAGATATTCAACGGTTGCTCCCACAATCATGCCGGCAATCAAATCGCCGGTTATATCCTTTTTTATGCCAAACCTGAACAGAAGCCAGGTGCCTATAAAAGCGACGGTGGCGAGCCATTCACCCAATCCCATGCCGGGAATATTCAGGACCACATAGATGGCTGGAATGGCAAAAATGAAAATGCCGAAAATCTTTTTTTGCTGCATCACTGCCTTTTCCGTTCAAAGTGTGAGACAAAAAGGTGAAATATCATGACAACGAATACCGGCGGGAACAGATAATATATTAACGGTTCTTCAATGGGAATTTCCCATATCTCTATTCCAACTATTGCATTTTTATTATACACCCAGTGACCGATCATAACCGAATTGTGCTCAACAAACAGAAGCGTAAATTCAAAAAGGAGGACCAGCAGCAGTGTTGATTTCCAGCATATGTTTTTCACATGATTTTTCAGAAATATCATGAGAACAATAAAAGGAACAGCAATTATCATCCACCACGGCCGTCTGGCTCCTCGAGCGTATGACGGTTTGCCGGCTGAATCGATTGTTACAGGATACTCATCAGAAGTATCAGCAGGATTGGAAACCGGGCCATCAGGCATGCCTGCTTTCTCCTTTCAGAATTGACCGGAAATAGAGATACACCATCAAACAGAACGGCGTTGCACCGAACCAGAATACGAATTCCTCAATGGGCGCACCCCATATGGCTATGCCCCACAGCTTATGGGCCTCTTCGTGGAACCCCCAGATATCCAGGTACAGGCACAGGTATTCAAACAGGAATGTCACCGGGACCATCAGTGCGGCTGTAAACCAGAAGGATTTATTCCAGGCAGCAGTCAATCTACGTGTTATTGTCAGATATATGTACAGTACGGCTGAGGGGATCCAGAACAGAAGTATCACCGACCATCCATAATTTGTATTGAAAAGCTTGATTGGAAAAAAAATAAACAGTATCGCGTACAGAAAAGGAATGACCAATCCACCTGTCTTCCTCATTTGCAACCCCTTATGGATAATGTTTACAAAAGGGCTTTATGCATTCAGTACATTGAAAACTATATCATGCACGACCCTGTTTGGTGCACAATTCCCTGTTCCGTCTCACAACCAGAGATTTCATGTGTTTTCCCTTGTTGCCAACCATGAAATGGGTTTTAGAAAATAATCTTTGGCCGTTGAGAAATTCAGTCAAGATTATTTTAACCTAAATTCCCCGGTTGAGCGTGGATACGATGCGTACGATATTTTCACTTTGTTCAGAAAGGTAAGGATTACGGCTGCCGTGAAGCCAACCTGTTGTGCCTTTTGCGTCAGATAGCCTTGCGAAAAACGCCCGCTAAGCCGTAGCCCGGCTAAGGGCAGAGGCAGGCAGGTGTGCCCGGGAAAGCATATTGGGGATTTTTGCACGGATAGATGGCGCAAGAGCTTATGCAGATTGCTACGATTCAACTGCGGAATTCAGGTTTACTGTTCACCCCACTCCCCGGTTTCCCAGTTCATCTTTTCATTCGGCCTGTATTTATCTTTGTATGCCATGCTTGAATTTTTTTCTATCCAGTAACCGAGGTAATAATAATCGAGCCCTTCACTGCGCGCATAATCTATTTCCCGGATTACACTCAACACACCAGGCCCGCGCCTTCGTTCCTCTGATAAAAAAACAAAATAGATACTGTTCAGCGCCCGGGCCGACCTGTCAAGAAATCCCGCGGCAAATAATTTAGTACCGATATAATATTCTGATTGAAACGACCGACAGGAGGGAAGATAAAATGATTCGATAAATTCATCTTTGTTTGCTCTTTTGCCGAACCGGTCCCGGCAATGCTCCCGGTATATCTCATAAATCTCATCAGAGTATTTGAGCGGATTAAACTTGAGAGCAACATCGGTATTCCGATTTCGTATCTTCCGCTGGCTTGCGGCTGGCTTGAAACCGCGGACCAACACGCGTACAGGGACACAGGCCCTGCATTCCGGGCATTGCGGACGGAAAAAATAGACTCCGAATTTGCGCCACCCCTGTTCCAGCAAGCGATCAAGCGCTCTGCTATCAACATCACCGGCAAAAAAAAAGGAATATCTGGCGGTTTGCCCCGGCAGATACGGGCATTGAAACGGCAGTGTAGTACCTGGATTGCTGTAGTAAATCATGAAAATAATATACAATGTACTCCACAAATTATTTTATTCATTCCAGCAAAAAAAATATCATACATTGAGAGGTGCAATGAAAATATTTGTTCCGGGAAGAATCTGTTTGTTCGGAGAGCACACCGACTGGGCCGGTGGATATCGCCGCATAAACGGTGAACTCGAAAAAGGGTTTACAATAATCAGCGGCACCAACCAGGGACTTCACGCGGAAGTCAAGCCGCACCCGTCAAAGCTGATATTCAGCTCGACATTAAGTGACGGTACCCGGAAAGGACCGTTTGAAATTCCCATGGAGCATGACGCTCTTCTTGCAGAAGCTGAAAAAGGAGGTTTTTTCTCCTATGTAGCTGGCGTTGCCTTTCAGATTATCACTCATTACCGTGTCCGGGGCCTTCAAATCGATAATTACCTCACCGACCTTCCCATAAAAAAAGGGCTATCTTCGAGCGCCGCGCTCTGCGTGCTGGTCGCGCGGGCATTCAATCGCGTGTATGATCTCAAATTGACTGTCAGGGGCGAAATGGAATACGCCTACCTCGGTGAAATCACTACACCGTCACGCTGCGGCCGGATGGACCAGGGATGCGCATACGGCGACAGGCCGGTGCTCATGGTTTTTGACGGAGACAAAATCGATGTCAAAGAAATGAAAGTACAGAAAGATATTCATTTTGTAATTGTCGACCTTTGTGCCGGAAAAGATACCAAAGAAATCCTGAATTGCCTTAATCACTGCTACCCCTTTGCTGAAAATGAACTCCAGAAAAATGTGCAGAAATATCTGGGCAAAATCAGCGCAGATATCACGCATCAGGCACAAAACGCCCTTGAACAGGGAAATGCCCGGCAACTCGGCGCGCTTATGATT
>WJKA01000700.1 GCA_014729375.1 Chitinivibrionales bacterium | reverse complement strand
GTTTCTGAGGGAAAATGGAATTCATCGTCCGATTCTCGTATTCGGTGAATGCGATACCGGCGAAATCCGGTGGGGAGCCAAAAATAATATCAGATTTTCGCTGAATGACATACGCTCCATTGACAAATTCACTGCCTGTGATGCACCGGTAAAGGTCCATTGCAATATCGATACCGGGATGGGGCGCCTCGGTATTAAGCTATCGGAACTGACAGAGCTTTCCGAAGCACTTTTTGCGCATGAAAACCTGGAGCTTGAAGGACTCTATACGCACCTTGCATCTGCCGACAATCCCGATACCGCGACAGTGGAGCGCCAGCTTGAGCTTTTTGCGGCAGCACGCTCTCATCTCGGCACCGCAGGTATCTCCCCCGTTCATATCCATGTCGCCAACAGCGCAGGAATAATTCACCATACGATCAAAGACTGTACCCTGGTACGGCCGGGAATTTCTCTTTACGGCTGTAAACCGGATCCGTCGGTGGAATTCGATATCGACCTCAAGCCGGTTGCCGCGCTCAAAGGGCATGTGATAAAAGTAAAAAAGACACCTCCGGGAACACCGATAAGCTACGGCGGCACCTATATTACCCGTGAAGATACTGTTATTGCAACGGTGCCGGTCGGCTATGCACACGGACTTCCCCGTCTTCTCAGCAACAAAGGATCAGTGCTCATCAACGGCAAACGGTTCCCGATTGCCGGAACTGTTACCATGGACTCTGTAATGGTTGACTGTGGCAATTCCACCGATGTTACTGTCGGGGATGAAGCTGTCGTTATGGGATATCAGGGCCCGGCGTGTATTTCTCCGGATGAAATCGCCGTGCAGTGCGGAACAATCGGTTATGAAATCCTCTGCGGCCTGTCCACTGCCGTCGACCGGTATATTCTGAAAAACAAGGTGACTATTGATTATTTACCACCGTTTTTTGTATAGGCACACTATGAGTTCGTATCGACTGGACAACGGCATTGTTTGCAAAACCGGCCCTTTGGGTGTCTGGGTCACCATCACCCCGAAAAGCATTCTCCATTCTGAATGCAAAAGCTGCAACCTGTGTGCACAAACACCCCGAACGCTCCGCCTTTTTGTGGTGACTGCAAAGAACCAATCGGTACAACCGGGAACACACGTTACCGTAAAGCACTATGTACCGGATACAATTGTCAGCGCATTGATTGTTTTCGGAATTCCCGTTGCCCTGCCCCTTTGTCTGCTGTTTCTCTGGTATGCTGTTGCTCCGGAATCGGCCCAGTCGATACAGGCCGTGCTTGCCTGCTGCCTGGCGGTACCGACGGGAATGGGCATTAGTGTACTGGCGGACAGAGCTATTCAGTATTTTCATCCTGCCGCTTTGGCAGAAAACAATCCCTAAGCTTGCGGTTTTGCGTATGGATGAATGGCTTGACCTTCCTGATCTTATTGATAAAACCCACGAGCTTATCGAACTGGGGCTGTTCAATCAAGCTGCGGAATTACTCGCCAAATACGAATCTGTTTATGCAAATGATATCGATATTCCTGTTTTGTATTCGCGGCTGTATACAGAAACAGACCAACCCGAGAAAGCGCTTCCCTGGCTTTACAAAGGATTGAATATTGACAAAAACAATCCCGAATGCCTGCTCGGGCTTTTTTTTGTGTATACGCAGCTTGAAAATTCTAAAAAAGCAATCCACTATTTGCTCCTGGCGGAGCACTATCACCCTCACAATGAACAGGTGCTCAATGCACTGATATGGTACTATAATGAGAAAAACTGTCCGGAAGATGCTGTTCGATATTTCGAAAAAGCATTAAACACCGGCACCGACAATCCCGAGACATTTCAACATGCGGGCCTTTCCTATCAACGACTTGGCAGGCATGAAGAAGCGAGACAGTGTTTTGAATCGGCACTTGCAATTAACCCTCATTTTCATGAAGTCCGTGATTTTCTCGCAGACCTTCACATACTGCGGGGAAATTCCACGAAAAGCATTGAATTATACCGGACCTACCTTGAGGAATCACCCAATAACCTCCGGACCATGTCGAGGCTTGTATTTTGTCTTTGTCAATGCGAATTGTTTGATCAGGCGTCCGATGAAGCCAGAAAAACCATCCGGTACTATCCGAATTCTCCGGTCGGCTATGTCGATCTCGCGTATGTACATTTGAATACGGGCAAATTTGATGAAGCTTTTGTTGCAGCGCAACAAGCTCTTGATGTTGCACCGGTCGATACTGAAGCACTGCGGGTGCTGGCAATCATCCAATCTGAACGGGGAGAGATGAAAAGCGCCGATAAAGCATTTCAAAACGCCCTGAAAATTGATGGTGACAATCCTGAAATTATGAGGGATTATTATCACCACCTTAAGCTGTGTGGAAACTACACGAAAATGGAGCTGGTGGCAAATCGGGTCATTCGTATGGAATACCCGTATTGCATGGAAGATTTCTGGTTTCTGGCCGATTTTTACCGGGAACGGGGAAAAAACTTGAAAGCATTTGATAATCTTCGGAAAGCATACAAGCTCATGCCTCAAGAATCAGAACTGATTCCGTCGATAGTGGAAATTCTTGTCGAAAGGAAGCATTTCTCGTATGCAGCGCCTTTCCTTTTGCAATATATCAAGAAAAACGGATGGAATGAAATCATGGATCAAATTGGCAAGGCACGGGGGTTCAAAAATAAATGGAACCGCGAAAGCCTTCGCCTGTTGAGATTCTTCGGACAGCGCCCCGTCGAATACCGGAAATTTATTTTTCATTATCATGTTCGCCGGCTGCTTCTGTTCATAGTTCCGGTCCTTCTCGGTTTAATAGTATCACTGATTCTCTTTTTGAGGATACCATGAAATCCAGATTGCTGCTCCATATTTGCTGTGCGCCGGATGAAGCATTTGTTATTCAGTCTCTGCAGGCCGCATTCGAGTTGTCCTGCTGGTTTTGCAATCCCAATATCCAGCCGGAAAATGAGTATAGAAAGCGACTCGAGGAAGCTTCACGGGTTGCGGCTTGCTATGCCGTACCGTTTAATGCCGAACCATACAATCCGGAATCATGGCATGGCGCCACTGCCGGATATCATCATACCCCTGAAGGCGGTGAGAGGTGTTTTCATTGTTTTCTTTTACGTTTTCGCAGCACCGCTCACTATTGCAAAAAAATAGAATGGCCCGCATTTACGTCGGTAATGAGCATCAGTCCGCATAAAAGAATCGAGATGCTTGACAAAGCAGGCACTATCGCGGCCCGAGAATACAATGTTGAATATAAACCGTTCAATTTTAAAAAGAATGATGGTTTTAAGAAAAGTATTATACTCAGCAATGAACTTGGCCTGTACCGCCAGGATTATTGTGGATGCATTCTGAGCAGAAAAGAACGCGATAATCGCAAATCCCGGATAACCTAACCCAAGTTCGACAGTTAAGGTGAAAATATGCGGATTGCAGCGCTTTTTTGGCACTTTTTACAAAAAATCTTTACTACAAAACGCGCTTTGGTAATTTCTGGAGAACAAAATGGCCATAAATGCGTCAGAACGAAACTAAGCGAAGAGAAAATAGCTTGCCATTACAGAGATCGATCCCGGCGCATGTGGGAAGATTTACCGGCGGTTAATGCTGACAAGTCGCCGGGCCGGAGTTGCTGGTTGCTGCAAAAGGATCGGATCCGGGGACCTGGGGGCATGTCCGGGCGCAGGGGATCCGCCCGGAGCTTTACAGGACCCATTCGGCCGCTCGTGCTGCTATTGATATCGGGGTCAAGCGGGAAAGCTCTGCTCGCAGAGGGGATCGATAGAGTACCGGTTCCCAGATACTCAATGAATTGAGGACTCTGGCGAATGTAGCGGTGTTTACAGTGAGAGCTGCCGGCAATAAAATTCTTTGCTGTCTCTGAACTGCTCGTTAGCGACCGCTGGATAATGTATAAACGCTGCAGCGGATACTGTTTGTAGCTGCATATCACATCAGGGATATGTAAGGAAATACTATAAGATAATTTCACAATAAAGCATTTTTCATCGATTAAAACAGACGTCGCAAAGCCGGTTATGGAAAATCTCGCATGAAAACAGTATCCAAAAGTGTCCATTTCTGTCACATTTTGACAAAAAAGGAGTATGGCACTTGTAAATAGGTAAGATAATATAAACCATTGATTTTTATTGGAAAGGAATGTATATTTAGTGCATTCGGGGTGTAGCGCAGCCTGGTAGCGCACTTGAATGGGGTTCAAGTGGTCGCTGGTTCAAATCCAGTCACCCCGATTTTTCTTTTCTCTTTAGTT
>WJKA01000699.1 GCA_014729375.1 Chitinivibrionales bacterium | reverse complement strand
GCTTTATCTCCCGGCTCAATACGGGGAGAAAATAATTTAACGACCGCCAGAGAGCTCGATTTTTCCTGTGAATTGACAACACAGGCAAGCGCGGAAGGATTATCCACGACTTCTTTTTTTGTAACCGAGTATATTGCAAAAAGATCGCCGATCTCAATACCGCTTTCCTCCCCCCGGTCAATCAGGAATGAAGTGAACAGATACGGGCTTTCAGTATCCTGAATTCGTTGAAACACCCGCGCATCGACAGGCGAAGGTGCATCGATTATTTCATCAAATTCTTTTTCCTCCACCTTGTCCGCCGGGCCTATATGGTCGCTGCATCCCACAATGTCCCAGACTTTATAAAGCTGCGCCTGAACCAGCGGCCCGTTGATATCGACAACTTTTCCCTTTGCCACCACCCTGATAAGATTCGCAGTTTCTCCTTTGAATTTTACAAAACGGTCCGAGTGATAAACATTTATCAAATCGCCTACCGAATAACTGCCGGGTGAATACGGAAGAAATGTTATCTCGTCGAACTGACGATATACGCTTCCTTCTTCGCATTTTTCAATTCTTCCGTTCCCTGGATATCTCTTCCCGCGTGCATCTTTCTTGAACCAGAGAAACCCGATGCCTTCCATGAATTCGGGAGAAAAAAAGTTGTCTGACAGAAGTTTCCGCCGTAATTCATTGTCCCCGTCGAATTTACTATCCGCACCCGCGGTGTCATCAGTGGTCGTATCCGCATTCCAGGGCCCCGCTGTACTGACTGGTTTTGTATTGTCAAGAAACCCTTGCGTAAGCGCATAAAAATCCGGCTTATTGACACCGGTATACAGATTCGAGCGGTGCAATCCGGGAATCCGGAGCTTGTTGCCGGGATAAATCCAGTGAGGATCATTAATGTAGGGATTAAGCTCATAAATAGCCGGCCATCTATACGGATCATCCAGAAACCTGGTTGCCAGGTCCCAGAGCGTATCCCATTTTTTAATGAGATAATATTGTCCACCCGCTGCGCTGTTTCCTGATGGCGCATACGATGTCGATTGAGGAGGTGGTGCATACGGGTCACGAGCATGTGGCATGGATACCGTTGCACCAAGCATGAACAGGACAAAGTATTTTTTGAATATCATACTACCAACACGAATGGTATCCGGCTTTATTTTATCGATAGTGCAGTATAATTAAGTATATTATCTCCGAAGGGGAACTGTCAATATGTTAAACAAAAGTTGAATGACCATTCCTTCAGGGAAAACATCCATCGTCGTATGAATCGAATTGAAATAAAGAAAATAGCGGGCGGCATAACAGCGGCGAAAGGCTTTTATGCAAATGGAATCCGTGCCGGCCTGAAAGAATCGGGCGACTATGACATGGCGCTGGTTTTCAGCCGGGCACCCTGCGCCGCGGCCGGGACTTTTACAAGAAACAAGATCAGGGCATCATGCGTAGACTGGTGCAACCGACTCCTCCCCGCGGATACAATCACTGCACTGTTCTGTAACAGCGGCAATGCCAATGCCTGCACCGGAACTGAAGGAAAAAGAAACAATGAAATAATTGCGCAGGAGCTTGCCGCCAATATCGACTCGAATATGCGGTCGGTGCTGGTGGCATCAACCGGAGTAATCGGCCGGCAGCTTCCAATGAAAAAGATAACGTGCCGGATTCCTCAACTGGTGCAGGGAGCAGCAGCAAAGAACAGCAGGCTCTTTTCCAGAGCGATCATGACCACCGACACCGTTCCCAAGGAATATGCCGTGCAGGTACAGGCGCCAGGCGGAACATACCGTATCGGAGGAAGTGCCAAAGGATCAGGGATGATCCACCCGGATATGGCAACCATGCTCGCATTTATCACCACCGATGCAGCGATTGATAAAGACGTGCTCCATCACTCATTGAAAAAGACAGTCGGCTGGACATTCAACAACCTTACTGTTGACGGTGATTGTTCGACGAATGACATGGCACTGGCACTTGCCAACGGAGCATCCGGAAACGGAATAACATCGAAAAAAAACATCGGGCTGTTTGAAAAGGCGCTTTTTGACGTGTGCAACAATCTCTGTGCGAAAATTGCTGGTGACGGCGAGGGTGCGACAAAGCGGATCGAGGTTAATGTGACAGGCGGGAAAACCTGCAGGGACGCAAAGCTGGCAGCCAAGGCAGTAGCAAATTCAAACCTTGTTAAAACCGCCCTGTTCGGAAATGATCCAAACTGGGGAAGGATATTATGCGCAATAGGATACTCGGGTGCGCGTTTCTCAAAGAATACGCTTCTTGTTTCCCTGTGCAAAATGCCGGTATGCAAAGGTCCGGAACCAGTGGCTTTTCCAACCGGCGCAATGCACAATGCACTGAGGAAAAAAGTTGTGGTAATCGATATCGACCTTGGGCTCGGTACCTCGTGTGCAGTTGCACATACGTGTGATTTGACCTATGATTATATTAAAATCAACGCGGAGTACCATACGTGAACAAAGATTCAGGGCCGCGTTTCAGAGATCAGCATTTTGAGAATCCGGCATAAGGGAAATTCTCAGAAATGGGGAATTGATACTGACCCGCAACCGGAATATATCGGATTACGGCTGTTTTATGTGTGCAAATATAACCGAAAACAGCATAGAACTTCATTCAATACCATGAAAAACACCACGAAAGGAGGCATCATGAAAAAGATCAGACTGATATTGCTGCCTGTCTTTGTGCTTTTTTTATCCTGTGAAATTGCTCGGCAAATAAGGGACAAGCTTACTGTTTTTGCCGTGGATTTCAGCTTTGACGGGATTGCTGTTTCACCGGTTGTTCCCGCTGAGCTGCAATCGATTATCGATCTCCTGCCGAAAAAAGCCGATGCCCGGGTTTCCGGCCAGCTCAATTACGACCAGTACAAATCCACAACAGGTTTGAACATACTGTGCACAATAAAGGCCGACAATCCCAATGAAAACCGTGCATCGTTTGACGGGGCTGATTTCCATTTGCGCATTAACGATACGACAAAGCAGAGTACGCCCGTCACCACCCGGGTCGATACATTCAGCGTTGAAGGCAACGATTCAACATCCCTGAATATTACATTTCCCCTCATGCTGGACAATCCGGCATTCTCAAAAAGCACATTCCAGAAAATCGTGGAGGGTGATGATATTCCGTATAATATTGCTGCAGACCTGTTCTTCAATCTGATTGTACCGTCGTCGTCCGGTGAAAACGACACGCTTGAAGGCGAGCCGATCGCACTTGATCTGATCAACAGTTCGGTGCCTACACGCCCGGATGACAACCTTGTATCGCTGTTTCTCCAGGCACTGGAGCTGTTGTTGTAAGAGAGAGTGTGTGTGGGGGGGGGTGACGGAGTAATGGGGGGCAGATGGTTTACCTCTTGCGCCCAAAACTCCACTGCTCCATAACTCTACTCCTCCAATTCCGGCCTTTTTTTGTCATGCCGAGAAAAATTTAGTATTTTAACAGCCGGAATTTTTTTGCACCATTAGCTCAGTTGGTAGAGCAGCTGACTCTTAATCAGCGGGTCCCAGGTTCGAGCCCTGGATGGTGTACTGAAAAGGCCTTCAAATGCGAAGGCCTTTTTTTTTAACGGGAATATCCGTCAGCAACTCAAGCGGATCGACTATATTGAGCACTTTATCCAGATTACAGTTTGTTAATATTTCTTTCAGGGTTTCGTGAACTGCAAAAAGAAGTGTTTTGCCTTTCTCACTCAGCATCGAATGATAGTACACAAAGGAGCCCAGGCCATACGAATCGACAAAATTGACCTGTGTCAGATCAATAATTAATCGTCGGTACTCCGACTCGGAAAATTCCTCAACCATTTGCGACAAATCCGGCACAGCCGGACTTGTAATATCGCCGTTTGCATGAATAATCCTGCTTTTTTCGTTGCCCCTGAGCTGCAAAGAAAGCTTCTTTGCCACACGATGCTCCTCTATTTCTGAATTTTCTTTTTTTTGTATCAGGCCTGCACAAGGTCAATAAGCGTTTTGCAGAATTCCGATGATTCGACTTCATAGTGCGAAGCCTCTTTTGCGGCCAGTTCTGCAGCGAGTTTTGTGGTAAAACAGATATCGCATGGAGCAAAGCGCCGGCCCTTCCCCGATTCTACTTCAATAATAAACGACCTATCTTTCACCGGCCCTGATACAAAAATCTTATTTCCCTTCGGGTCCTTTGCCACATTCTCAAGCATGGAACCTCCTGCTGATAGTATATCGTGTATGGCTGCTGAAGGTCAAGGAAAGCTGAAACATGCTCATTATAAATGCCGGTTGTATGTGGAATTTTTTTCCGGGAAATAGGTCATGGTGGTGTTTTTTCCGGCCTGAGTCACCTGATTGCAATGAAAAAACACCGCTCCGGAAGGAACGGCACTTTTTCCGCATCCAGCAAAAAAAAGCAGGACCGCTGCGGTCCTGCTTTCAGTAAAAATCTGCATTCCGGCAAATCGTGCAGCAAATAAATGCGTGCTGCGGGACAATTACCGGTATTCAGTACTGTCCACAATAAATTGAAATATCGGAAATAACCGACATTGCAGTGAATATAGCCCGATTTTTTATCGTAATTGAATCGAAGTTT
>WJKA01000698.1 GCA_014729375.1 Chitinivibrionales bacterium | reverse complement strand
GCTACGTCGAAGTCGGCCCCGTCCCTGAAGCCGTCCAGCCGGCCCACGGCCGCCAGGACGCTGGCCATTTTCGACAGCGTTTCTGAGCTCATGTTCGCCATGGGATTGTCTTCTTCGTCGTCATCGTAGGAGGATTCGTCTTCGTCCTCGTCTTCGTCCTCGTCTTCGTCCTCGTCATCATCGTCGTCAAGGCCATAGTCTGAAGCGACGCGTTCATGGCGGCTCACCAAACTCGCCAGCACATCGATGAAATCTCTTCTGAAGTCCTCGAGTTTCTCGATCGCATCGATATCAGTGACGTCGAAATTGACGTCCGCAATTTCGTGAAAATCGAGCGCTTCCTCCAACAAGACGTACGCTCCGCTTTCCGCCAGTAGATGACTGCTTATGCCAGGATCGTCCTCCTGGCTCACGACGATTTCAGGACGGTAGTTGCCTGGCGGAAACGCTCTTGCGATAAACGGAGCGATCGTGTCCAGCTCGTAATAGATGTCGTCGACCGGCGAGTCCACGTCGTCGAACTGCACTTCCAGCAGCGATTGGTCATCATCGACATACGAAACTATCGAATCAGGATATGCAGCCAGCAGATCGTGGCTAGAAGGCGAGCAATGCCCCACCAACGTTGGTTCAGGTAGCCTCGAACGTGACTGCTCGAAGTCTACTTCGTTTATGATCAGCTTTACCATGCCCATTTACAACTCCATGCAAAAAATGAGATGAGCACCCCGGCCTGCCCTCTGGCAGGCCGGGACGCTCTGTCACCAGCCGATTACGCAAAGCCGGTGGAGGGATTCCGCCCGCCACCAAAACCACGCGCCGGCTGCGAACCTACCGCGAACCCACGGTCCCCGGCGATTTCTTCGCTTGCGAGGATGTAGCGCTGCCGACACTCATCCCATCGCAGGTCCTGCTGCTCCAGCTCCGACGCAAGCCGACGGTCCATACGCGACAGCTTACCCGATGCTTCAGCAAGCTCGGTGGACGCGCCGTACAGCGCAGAACGCTGCTGCTGCAGCTTACTTGCCACGTTCTCTACACACCGCAGCGCTTCTCGAATCTCGCGCTTCACGGCCTGCATCTCGCTTCGTGTCATATGACTTTCCTTGTCCAGTTGCTCTGACGAGAGCTGCCTGCTGTTGTGCTCGATCCCGGCAGACCCTACCGCCGGGGCACAACTCGATTGCTTTGCCTTCTTCTTTTTCCCTTCATTTCCCGGCTACGCTACTGCATCAAGTCCTCCTCTTACGTACATTAAAAAAGCTCGCAGCTAACAGCTGCGAGCTCAGTTCAGTATATATTAACGCGTTAATGAATTTACTTCAGCGTGGGCAGCACCTTCTCAGCTTCCGATTCCCGCCACTGGCGCTGGCGCTTTGCTTCTTCAAGAAGCTGCTTCGCCTTTTCGCGGGCTCGCACAGCCGCCTCGCCACCCATCTCGGCCACCTGCCCGGAGCGGCGCAGATTCACCAGCGCAGGAAGCGCCAGGCCAGCCAGAGCGCCAAGCCCCGCGCCAGCCTTCCAACCACGGGGGACCACGCCCAGGATGCGCTTCGCCAGCGCCTGGCCAACCTGCTTTTCGCTCTTAGGCGCAGCACGCCCCAGGTACTTCATCACTTCCGGCATCACGCCCTTGGTCTCGCTGAGCAGTACCTCCGGCTTTCCAGCTTCAAGGAGGTGTGCAGCTCGCGAAGCCGCCCGCCGGCCAAAGAACGGGAGCAGCCTGCCAGCGACGGTGCCCCGCTGCATGGCAGCACCCGCTCCAGCACCTGCGGCTCCGGACAGGGCGTGTGGCAACGCGCCGACCCCGCCGTAGGTACTGCCGGGAATGAGCGAGCGCACTGCCTTCTGAGAGACGGAAGGCTCTTCGTACGTGGCAGCCTCGGTCTTGGCGGTTTGAATCTGCTTCCGGGCCATGTCCCTGGCGGCCTGCTCGGCCTTCACGGACGACTCCAGCTTATCGCGCAACTTGCGCAGCTCCGGCGACAGCCGGTCGCTGACTTCGCGAGCCGCTTTCTCGGTGCCGAACCTGGCCGCTTCAAATATTTCAATGAGGTCGTTCATCGTTAGCCTCTCGCCTTTTGTATCAACGAGAAAACGTCGGGAGCGGCTGCCGCCGACTCGGGATATGGACTCGGCCGATGCGTGGACACCGGCCTGGCCAGCACTTCCTGAAGGAAGCTGCGCATCGACTTGGCCTTCTCGGTCTCCGGCCCAAACCGGCCCGTCAGCAGGCCCAGGTTCTTCGCCAGCGTCTCCTGATCTACCTGGCCGGCCCCGTACTGCTCCTTGAGACGATTAAGCGCCTCGACCGCTCCTGAGGCCTGCTGGTATGTGCGCAGCCGCTGGCCCATCTGCTGAGCCGTAGCAGCCAAGGCATTGAGCTGCTCAGGTTTCGTATAACGGCCGGAACGGATGTTTGCCAGGGCCTCGCCGGCATACTGGCGCATCTCGACGTCCGGAGCCACCCTGACAAGCGTCTGCAGCTCGTCAATGGCATTCACCGGATTGGTCTGAAGTTCCTTGATCGCCTGGTTCGCCAGGTTGATGCGCCGCTGCCACCCGCGTACCGATGGTGTCTTCGTTTTAACGAATTGCTGGACAAGCGCTTTCTGCTCCTGCGGAGTGAACTCGTGCTTGCCGCTCAACAGCTCGCCGGCTCCGGTCATCAGGGCCTGGCCAGCGATCTCTCCAGTCGACTTCTGCGGATCGGCCGCACCTCCAAATACCTGCGCCTTGGCTGCTTCAAACGCTTTGGCAATCGGCGAGCCCTGCGTGAACGGGTCGGTCTTGGCCAGATAACTCGTACCTGTGCCGATACCACCGCCCAGCAGCGCGCCTGCCAGCGTGTTCTTCAAGTAGCCGCCCTCGCCTGCCAGCGCGGCCCGCAAAGCACCAAGCCCGGCGCCTGCCAGCGCGCCAACGCCACCGCCTTGCTTGGCAGCTTCCTGTAGCTTCTGGACAAAGCCGGACTGCTGCGGCTGCTTGGCCGGTTGCTCTTCCTCGGGGAGGCCGAGGAAGCTGGCCGGCTCGTCAGCACCAGGTGTTGGGATGATCTGCTCAGGCACGTTTATTCCCTCTGGCCCAGCGGCGGAAGCACGCCAGCCTTACCGGCCTGCTCTGCAACAGGTGAAAGCCCAGGAGCCTCGGGTTCGGACACGGCCTTGAGGCCCTTCTCGATCTCTACCATTTCCTTGGCTTCGAACGGTTCAAGGGCGTCCTGCTGCTGCAGCATCTTGCGCAGCAGCCCGCGCATGACCGCCGGCTGGCGGGCAGCCCTCGGCGTCATCTGGACGATCTGATTGTACGCATCGACAACCTGGTCTTCGTCATAGGCGCTGATCACCGGGTCAACCGACATGAACTCGCTGAGCATGGCCTGCGTCTTGGCCGTCTGCATCTCGCCCTCATGCACCGGATCAAAGACCTCGTCGAGCGCCTGCTGCTCGATCTTTGACTCGTCAGGGCCGCCAAACAACTGCTTAAGCCCGCGAGCAACCAGGGACGGCTCAGGTGCCTTGGCAGGCTCCGGCGCAAGCGTACGTTCAACAATCGGCCGGGTGATACGCTCAAACGGCGGGATGTAAACCTTGCCGCCGAAAGGAAGCGCCTCGCCCTTGCTCTTGGCCTTTCCCTTGGTGTCGCCCGTCACGGCCTGCTTGACCTCGCCATGGCTGGCCGCATTGCCATGGCAAGAGCTAAAAAACGAGTCCAGCGGTGCGCCGGCCTCCTTGGTATGGGCCGGCTCGTCTTCAATCTGCATCAGCAGCGGCTCTCGCGTTTCAGGGCAGGTTCCCCAGTAAGTCCAGTCACCTGCGGCCTTCTGGAACGGGAGAAAGTCGACCGTATGATCTTTGCCACACCGCGCGCAGCCGCGCACGACCGTGGACTTCTTCTCGCTGTAGTCAATGCCGCCGGGCTGGTCGCCCTTGCCCTTCTTTGCTTCCTCACCGGCAGCAGACGCGATCCTGGCCTTGCGGCCAGCCGGCATGTCCGGATGCTCGCGCTTGAGCGCCTTGTAGATTTCCTTCACCTTCTTGGGCCGGTCCTGTTCGGTGAACGAGGGCATGTCCGCGGCAGACTTGACCTGCCGGCGAGCAGCCTCCTTGTCGAGGAAGTATTCAATCGCACGCTCGACCGGCTGAGGCGGCAGGCGATCGATGTTGCCCAGCGCATGCATATGCATGTACTCGCGTACCGCTGAGGCCTGCTTGCGCAGATCAACCAGGGCGCGGGT
>WJKA01000697.1 GCA_014729375.1 Chitinivibrionales bacterium | reverse complement strand
CCGGCTTTTTCAGACAAAATGCCAAAAATGCACTATGCAAAAGGTACTCCTTTCGAAAAATAATCGCCTTTTTGTTCAATCAGACAGCAAATTGAAACACTCCACAAATCTTTTCACCTTTTTCCGACTCTTTGAGAGATCAGACAATATATAATAAGAAAAAAAACAGAAAAAATCAACAATAACTAGCTTAAATTATTAAATATGCAAAAATTGGCAATATTATATTACGGAATAGTGATTTTATTATTACCGAACGCGTAAAATGAATTGATTTCATTCTTGCAGCCGCACCGGCAATAAAGTATTATTAATCTCTTTTACATTTTAAACAGGAGTGGCACATATGTCGGGAAAAGCCTGCCCTGGAGATTTGTATATTTCTCTGCAGGGAGATGATTCATTGCCCGGAACAAGTCCGGATCGTTCGGGGAATGACGGCCCGTTGAGAACCATTGAGCGTGCATTGTATATCCTTCGAATGCGAAAAATAAAGGGAAAGCAGAGCGGTCCTGCGACAGTATGGCTTCGCGGAGGACGGTATCAGCTTCGGCAACCGCTGAAAATTCTGCCTCGAGATTCAGGGCCGGTAACATTTGCTGCAATGCCGGGAGACAAACCGGTAATCAGCGGGGGGGTTGCACTAGAAAACTGGCAGGAGACACGGATAAATACTACGCGGGCGTGGGTTGCCGACGTATCCGCTGTACTGGAGAAATTCGGGCCTTTTCGCCAGCTTTTCGTGAATGATATTCGATGTAAACGACCACGGCTTCCCAAAAGCGGCTACTATACCATTAACAAAATACCCTCCACCAGCCATGGATCCACCAAAAACGGAGTCAGGGACCGGTTTATCTGCGAGCCCGGGCAGATACAGAACTGGAAAAACCTTCAGGACGCTGAAATTGTCGTACTCCATTACTGGGTTGATGACCGTTTGCCGATCGAGTCGTTTGATGAAAAATCCTGCATGGTAATCTGCTCAAAGACAAGCCGGATGTCGCTTGTTGATGCCTTCGGGAGCGGGAACAGCAGGTATTATATTGAAAATGTGCGTGAAGCGCTTTCCTGCCCCGGTGAGTGGTATCTGGACAGGGAGGAGCAGCGGCTTTATTATATCCCTCGTGAGGGCGAAACTGTCGATACGAGTGAAGCGATTGTTTCAGTTGTTCCGCAACTGATAAAAATTCAGGGTGATGCGAATTCGGGGCACTATGTGGAGTTTTTAACATTCAGGGGCTTGCATTTTGCGCATACCGACTGGGTCCGTCCATACGTAACTCGTCAGGCCGCGCCTGATGTTCCCGGGGTTGTATCGCTTGAGGCCGCTCAGAATTGTACAATCGAAAAATGTACTTTTGAGCATATCGGCTGGTACGGGATTGATATAAAAGATGGTTGCCGGGGCACCAGGGTGATCGGCAATACGATTCGTGATATGGGGGGCGGGGGGATCAAGGTGAACGGTTCGCCTGCCTGGGGGCCGCGGTCCCACCGGACTTCCGGCACGGTTATTATCGACAATCATATTCATGATGGCGGGATGGTTTATTATGCATCAAGCGGAATCGTGCTGATGCATACTTTCGGCAACACTGTTGCCCACAATCATATTCACGATCTTTATTATACCGGAATATCTCTCGGGTGGGTCTGGGGATACTGGCCGTCGGTATCGCGCGATAATCTCGTGGAAAAAAATCATATCCACGATCTGGGAAAGGGCGTGATCAATGATATGGGCGGTATTTATACCCTCGGTATCCAGCCCGGGACCGTGCTGCGGGGCAATCTGATTCATGATATCGACAAACACAGTTACGGCGGCTGGGCGATTTATCCCGATGAAGGCAGCTCGTATCTGGTGATCGAGAACAATATCTGCTACAACGTGAGCAGCCAGCCGTTCCATTTGCATTTCGGACGGGAAAATATTCTTCGCAACAATATCTGGGCTTTTGGCAAAGAGGGCATCATTGCGATCAGTCGCGGAACGGGTCTCCGGTGGGAAGAGAAAGGTGCATTTGCCGACGGCCGGGGAGCAAAGTCATTTACATTCGAGCGAAATATTGTCGTGACCGATAATCAGCCGCTGTTTGTCGGAGGAATGGATGATCCGACCGGTGGCCTTGAAACAAAAAGCTTTATCAGCGATTTGAACCTGTTCTGGGACACCGGAGGCCGGGACGTTTACAGCCTAAATGCCGGGCACGGCGCTGCGGGAAAAGAGGGTGCAGCGAGGCTATTTGAATGGAGTGAATGGAATAAGCTGGGATACGATATTCACTCGAGAATCGCGGACCCGAAATTCACCGATGTTGACAAAGGAGATTTCAGGCCGGCGGATGATTCTCCTGCGCTGGAGATGGGATTTATACCGATTGACATGTCTGATGTCGGCGTGCGGAACACCGATAGAGGGGGCGAGTGTGGTTGAACTGGCTGCAGTGGCTGCAGGCGGCATGATCGGCGCGCTGTTGCGGCATTGTATTTCCGGATGGGTCCATTTTTCGCTGAAGAGCGGAGGGTTTCCTTACGGTACGCTAACTGTCAACATGATCGGGTGTCTTGTTATCGGTGCCGCCGCTGGATGGACCAATGGGTTCAGCGATATGCCTCAGTCTTGGCGGTTGTTCCTGACCATCGGCATGTTGGGGGCATTCACTACCTTTTCAACATTCGGATATGATACATTGTTGTTGCTGCAAAACGGACGGTATATGGCTGCGATGCTCAATATCGGAATACAAATGGGGGGTGGAGTAACTGCGGTCTGTTCAGGATTTTTCTTGTTGAAGTTGATGCGCGGTATGGCGGCCTGACACTACTCAATAAACGGTTGCAATATCACCCGGACAGTATCCCTGAAATCACTTTGCCGGCCAACACTCATATTTTTCACTATTGACGTATCGAGATGACAATCATGCGATCACGGCGTTTTCTGTGATGCCGTATCAGCCGGCTGAATGCAGCGCCGTTCGTTGACGGCACAGCTAATCGTGTTTGTCAATTTGGTGAACAGCGGCCGGTCCGGAAGTCCCGATGCGCCAGTTAAAAGAACTTTCATGTCCTGGCCCCGGCCGGACAGTGCGGCAGATAAACGGGGCCCTGCAAAGCCTGCATTTCAAAATGATATTTTTCCTGCAATGTCAATAACATTCGCCGCGTACTCTTTATCACCGTCAAGAAACCCGACCGTTGTCATGACATACTGGTATTCTGCCGTAAGAGAGAAGTATTTTCCGATCGGGAATATCAGGTCGCCGTAAAAGGTCAGGTTCTCCCGCGCAGTGCCTTCCCAGATCGTATCACTCAGGTTGCTTTCCATGGCAAATCCCGCCACAATAGTGAGAAAGTCCAGTGGCTGCGATGTCGCATTGAACCAGAATCCTGAAATGACCTTGTCGGTTGTGTTGACAATAGAGTCATCATCGTTTGTAACAAATTTATTGCCTGCAATATTGAAAATGTTTACATCATTGAGGTTTTGTCCCCAGCCGTATTCGCCTTTGAGTGCAAAGAGCTTGTGAAGGGTAAGTGACAGATCAGCACTAATGCCGTATGTTTCGATTTCGTCGTTCTTGCCGTGTGTTGTATACGCGCCGCCTGCTCCGACAGTGATTTTTTCCATGATATCCGCGTACAGCCGCCCCTGGATCATGGGGGTCAGCGAAAGGTTGTCCCGACCGATATCCGATCCTTCCTTTGCGCCTTCGCCGATACTGAGCTGGATACCGGGCACCACAGGTTCAAGATTCAGGGCATATCTGGCCTGAAACTGCGGACGGCGGAACCCGTAATTGCCGTTGTACCAGAGATTGGCATTGGTATTGTTTGTTGTCGGATTCAGCGGAGAGAAAAGGTCCCATTGCTGACCTATCCGGATATCGAGTCCCTGGACCGGTTTGCAGAAAGCATACGCAAGCCGCATTCGGGGATTTGCATTGAAATTTGTATTGGAGTTTGCCGAGAAAAAGTCGAGTTCCAGAACGCCGCCGACATTGATCTTGCCGACATCGGTGTTGCCCTTGAGTCCGAACCGGGAGTGCGCGGCACTGAATGCCATTGTCTGATCGTTGACCGTGTCGCCTGTGGCACGCGATACAGCGGTCGGTTGCGGTTGCCCCCATGAACTGACACCGTCCGTGGCAATGTACATGTCACCTTTCAGGAACCCATACGGTTTCAGCTCGGGTTTGGCATCGTCAGCAAAAACAGCAACTCCCGGCAGTATAAGCATGAGCAATGAACTAAGCCTTTTCATGGCACATCCTCCTTTGGTTAAATGATTTACCGGTATTATAAATGGATTACCAATATACATATTCAAACGACCGGCTTGAAAGAGCGCAGTGCATTCCAGGTAATAACAGCTTGCAAAAGCGCGGCTTATGCAGAGACAGGTCTTGCCTTTTTGCCAGATATTGACTAAATTATTAGTTGAGGGTTTTGCTGTTAATCAGCTAAGGATTGTACGATGAAACGAATGCTTGCACTATTTCTGCTGCTATCGCTCACGGGCGTGACAGTTGCTGTTGCCGATGAAACCGTTGCAATCCGGCACGGGGGCACGGACCGGTCGTATCTCATACATGTACCTCCGGGGTATGACATTTCCTCGCGGGTACCGCTTGTGCTTGATTTTCACGGGTGGACCAGTAATCCGTCATCGCAGGCCCTGATTTCAGGTTTTCGGGGCAAGTCTGATGAAGAAGGTTTTATTGTTGCGTGGCCCGAAGGGTTGGGCAGTTCGTGGAATGCAGGGGGCTGCTGTCCGCCGTCATCTACGGATGGTACCGATGATGTCGGTTTTGTACGCGCGGTTGTTGAAGATATCTGCGGCACGTATAGCATTGACAGTACACGAGTTTATGCAACCGGGCTTTCAAACGGCTCTGCGATGACGCAACGTCTGGCCAATGATGCTGCCGATATATTTGCCGCTGCCGCGGGCTTTGCATTTTATCTGCTTGTCGATCCGAATCCGTCACGGCCGATTGCAGTGATCAACTTTCACGGCTATTCCGATGCGACGGTGCCGTATGACGGATTTATAAGTGCGTCGGCGCAGGGAAATTTTCAGACCTGGGCCGATGTCAATAACTGCAGCGGAACGCCGGTCGATACAGTCCTGACCGGAACGAGCAAATGTGAAACGTGTGTAATGTGTGATGAAGACGTTGAAGTTACTCTTTGCAGTATTGAAGGCGGTCATGTTATTTACATGAATGATAACACTATAGATCTTACCGCCATTGCGTGGGAATTTTTGAGCCGGTTTACGCTGCCGGTTTCCGCGCATACCGGAGCGGGAAATCCGGAGCTCAATCGGAACAGCCCCAAACCACGGGTACAAAGCAGATTCGTGGGCGGGCGGCGGGTGGTAATGTGTACCGCTTTCGGTGTGGAGTCTGTCGCGCTTGTCAACCTTGCCGGCCGGACCGTCAGGGAGACACCAACGAAAAAAAATGCAAAAAGCGACCATGTAATACCGGCCGCAGGATTGGGAAGTGGATTCTATTTCCTTAAAATCACCGGCGGTGATGTCGAGAAAAACATGCCGATTTTTATTAGTCAATAAACCGGAAGGAATTCGATGCGCGTCTCTGCTCCGCCTCTGCTGCTGATCGCAGTGCTTCTCTTTTCCGCCGCGGCCGATGAGACAGTGACCATTACTCATGACAGCATGGACCGGCGGTTTGTCATCCACACGCCGCCGTCATACGACGGGACCATTCGTGTTCCTCTGGTGCTGGATTTTCACGGGTACGGCGGCAGCCCGATTTCACAGAAAGGCTTGTCGGGTTTTCTGGGTAAATCCGATGAGGAAGGATTCATTGTCGTCTGGCCCGAAGGCTATGAGAGTTCATGGAATGCCGGACCGGCCTGCTGCGGTGGGGCAGTTACCGATAGTATCGATGATATCGGATTTATCCTTCAGATTGTCGAGTTTATGAAACTCGGGTATGAAATAGACACAACAAGAATTTATGCAACAGGGCATTCAAACGGCTCGGCAATCTGCCAGCGTCTGGCAAATGATGCTTCCGGTGTTTTTGCCGCAGTAGCTGGTTTCGCACTCATGCTGATCGTTCCCGTGCAGGTGGAATACCCGGTGGCGGTGATCAATTTCCACGGGTATGATG
>WJKA01000696.1 GCA_014729375.1 Chitinivibrionales bacterium | reverse complement strand
TACTTGTCAAGCCAGAACAGCGCGCTGCTTATCAGGAATTCGCGTACTTCGTTCCTGCTGAAATTGAAAATATAGGTTTGCCAGTCGGGATGAAATCCCTGTCTTGGATCGGCGTGTTCAAACAGATGGGTGCCGTCAAAATACGCAAGACCGTGCTCATCGGAGGGGAAATGAGAAGGTACCCAGTCAAGAATTACACCGATTTCTTTCCGGTGAAGCGTATCGATAAGGAACATAAGGTCCTGCGGCGTGCCGTACCGGCTTGATGGCGCGAAGTAGCCGGTCGTCTGATATCCCCAGGAGCCGTAAAACGGGTGCTCCATAAGCGGAAGAAACTCAACATGGGTAAAGCCGCATTCCTGCACATAATTTGCCAGACTCACGGCGAATTCACGATAGGTGAGCGGACGGTCATATTCTTCAATTTTACGTTGCCAGGATCCGGGGTGCAATTCATATATGGCAATAGGGGAATCGAGTGAATTGCGCTTTTTCCTGTTTTCGAGCCAGAAAGTATCATTCCATTCATACCCGAGGTCGCGAACTGTCGATGCGGTTTTCGGCGGCGTTTCGTTGAAAAAAGCAAAAGGATCACCTTTGTCAACCCGATAGCCGTTGTGTTGCGAAACAATATGGAATTTGTACAGTGCTCCTTCACCGATATCCGGGATAAATGTTTGCCAGATTCCCGAACTGTCCCAGCGGGAGTCCATGGGATTTTTCTGCGGGTCCCACTCATTGAAATCGCCGATCACCGATACATGTTCAGCGTTGGGCGCCCATACGGAAAAAAAAGTCCCCCCAACGCCGTCCTTTGATGCACGATGCGCTCCAAGTTTCCGGTACAATCGAAAATGATTTCCTTCCCGGAACAGGTGGCAGTCAAAATCGGTCATGGTTTCATGTGCCGGCATTGCCGGCGTTTCAGGGGTAACTGCTTTTTTCTGTTTCATACACTAACTGTCCTCACTACTTCTTTTTGTTCTGTTTTTCTATTCGTTTTCCATTAATTCAAGAATGCCTTTTACCGGCACAATTGCCCATTGCGGACGGTTGTTTAATTCATAACCGAGTTCGTAGACAGCTTTTTCCAGCAAAAATGCTTTGAGCAGTATGTTTCGATGCTCGATCTTTTGCGGTACAATTGTTGAAGCATTCATTGTGGTGAAATATGATTCGAGGAAAATAGCCGAAATGTTTTTGTAAAAAAGCTTTATCCATCCGGTAAGTAATTCTCTGGTATCCTCAGGCATGCCGGCGTCCTGATACAATGCAACATAGCCTGCATAATGAAACGAACGGACCATGCCGGCAATATCCCGGAGAGCAGAGTATTTAAGTTTTCGCTCGTTCAGCGGACGCGCCGGCTCGCCTTCAAAATCCATGAAAATGAAATCTTTTCCTGTGTAAAGAATCTGGCCCAGATGGAGATCGCCGTGAATTCTGATTTTCTGCGCCTGCATTTTGGTATGCGTAACAGCACGCATCGCACCGATTATGTTTTTCTCCATACCAAGGGCTGTTTTAGCATCTTTGCGCACACCTCTTGACAGCGTGTGCATGCTTTTTTTCAGAAGTGACACCGTGCGTCTGCATAAACTCTGCATCGATTGAAAAATAGAACGCTGATACAGAACCGTAAAATTCTCCGGTGAAAATCCGGCATTATTTTGCGGATTCCCCAGTGCCAGGTGCATCTCAGCCGTGCGCTTGCCCAGAAGGTGGATCATCTCACAAAACCCCGCACTGACAAGATTTTCCAGATATTCGGGAAGAATGAATGTTCTGTCCGCCAATGTACCGTATTCATTTGTTTCGGGAAGAGCCGGTTTTTCGGCGCAGATTGTTTCAAAAAAATCGCGCAATATCCCCAGCGTATAGGTCCAGGCATCGCCACGATTTTCCACGTATGCCTGGAAGATTCCCAGGGTACTGTAGTGCTGTCTTTTTGAACGGTATTCAATTGCACCGGCAAAAGAGGGAAGATTTGAAAACGCTGTTTTTTCGGATAAATAGCGGACCATTTCCAGTTCGGGATTTTCTTCAGGTTCAATCTTTCTGTATATTTTGCAAAACAGCGTAGAACCGTATTTAATCGAAGTATTGCTTTGCTCCGCGGCAAAAAGCGCTGATGAAAGGTCTTGCTCCTTTTCAAGAAGCGGTCGCAACTGTCTGCCGCGGAAGCCGGCAAGCGTGCCGTCCGTGCCCCGATATCGTTTCCTGGTGGTAATCAATCCAAGGATATCGCCCTGAAAGCTTTGCAGGCCGGCTGCATCAAAAAGTACGCCCTCGTTCGAGTCTACTTTGAGACGTGTAATAACTGCATGAGGATGATTTTCCCGTACACCCGTTGCTGCTTCTTTCCCGGCGAATGCCACAGGGAGGACATATCGTTCGTCGATGCCCTCTTTATATTTAACCGACAGAATCAACAGCCTGGCCGATTCTACTGGAATATTGTCAAGAATTGCAATCCGGCGTATGACATTTGCTTTGCCGCCGAACCACCGGCAGGAGCGGAGATACCCCGGGAGGATTTGCGATTCGAACGCGGCGATATTTTTGTCCTCAAACAGTGATGTCCAGTTGCCGGCGATTTTCAGCATCGGCATCTTTTTCTTTTTTTTGCTGCGGTTTTTCTTTTTAAGAAGAAGCCAGTAATGACCATAGGGCCCGAGTGTCAGAACATAAGGGGTTTTCCGGACCGGAGGAAGGGTGTTTCTGCTGAAAATCTCTTCAGGAATCCTCCCGGAAAGACCGTACAGCTCCACAGCAGCAACCTGCGTATAGCGAGAGATATTGGCAGCGACAAGAATCGATTCATCTTTATATGAGCGTGTAAAACAAATGACTTTGGCATTATTCGATGAAAAAAAAGTGATATCTCCCCGGCTAAAGCTCTTGAATTGCTTGCGCATTGCAATAACCCGTCGCATCCACCACAACAAGGACGAGAGATTTTCTTCCTGTACCTCCACGTTGACCGCTTCATAATGGTACTGCGGATCAATTATTGTTGGAAAATAAAGCTTTTGCGGGTTCGCATCAGAGAAACCGGCGTTTTTTCCTGCGCTCCACTGCATGGGAGTTCGGACGCCGTTCCGGTCGCCGAGATAGAAATTGTCACCCATTCCGATCTCATCACCGTAATAAATTGCCGGGGTGCCGGGAAATGAAAAAAGCAGAATATTCATGAGTTCGATTTTCCGCCGGTTATTGCCCAGCAACGGCGCGAGTCGGCGGCGGATCCCGAAGTTGATCCGCATTTTGGGGTCCGCAGCATAGACTCTGTTCATGTAGTCACGCTCTTCATCGGTTACCATCTCCAGTGTCAACTCATCATGGTTGCGGAGAAACATCGCCCACTGGCATGACTCCGGTATCTGCGGTGTAGTATTCAGAATGTCGATTACCGGAAAGCTGTCTTCCATTTGAACGGCCATGAAAATCCGCGGCATAAGGGGGAAATGAAACGCCATGTGGCACTCATCACCCTTGCCGAAATATGCAACCGCATCCTCGGGCCACTGGTTCGCTTCGGCAAGAAGCATTTTTCCTTTGTATTTTTTATCGACATGGCGGCGGAGTTTTTTCAAAAATGCGTGGGTCCTGGGGAGGTTTTCGCAATTGGTACCCTCCTGCTCAAATAAATAAGGCACAGCGTCAAGCCGGAACCCGTCAACCCCGATGTCAAACCAGAAATCAATTACCTTCATAATCGCTTCCTGCACCCGTGGATTTTCATAATTCAGGTCGGGCTGATGAGAGAAAAAACGGTGCCAGTAATATGCCTTCGCCACCGGGTCCCATGCCCAGTTGGAATTTTCAAAATCTTTGAAAATGATCCGGGTGTCCTCGTACCGGTTCGGTGTATCGCTCCAGACATAATAATTGCGTATTGACGAACGCGATTTTGCAGACCGGGCCCGCTGGAACCATGCGTGTTCGTTTGATGTATGATTCATTACGAGCTCGGCAATAATACGGATGCCCCGTGCGTGTGCAGCCCTGGCAAAGCGCTTAAAATCAGCCAGTGTTCCGTAATCGCCGTGGATATGATAATAATCGGAAATGTCATACCCGTCGTCGCGCAACGGTGACGGGAAAAAGGGAAGCAGCCAGATTGCCGTGATTCCAAGGTCCTTCAGATAATCAAGCTTCTGAGTCAATCCCCTGAAATCACCCATCCCGTCATCGTTGTTGTCCTTGAATGCTCGTACCGGCAGTTCATAAATGATTGCATCTTTGTACCACAGCGGATCGTTCCAACCGCTTTCACCCGGCATGTGTCGTTACTCCTTATGTCGATGTTCGTAAAAATTCCACAAATCACATTGTCGCAGCTCAAAGAGTGTGCACACTGAATATGTGAGCAGGCATGATATGCGGATTAAGTTCTATATAATTAAATCGGCCTTTCCATGTGTATGCTGTATCGCTTATGCAGTCATAGACTTTAAACGGTCGGTTATCAGTGATGTCTAATTTTTCGAGCGGGACTTCAACCCACCCCGTCTGTGTGTTATGCGGATCCAGATTGACCGCGATGAGCATCGGGCCGGACCTGTCGCCGCTTGCAATTTTGAGATAGCAGATAAGCTGGTCGTTCTCGATGCGCAGAAATTCGATATTCCGGGTCTGCTGCAGGGCGGCGTTTTCCCGCCTGATTTGATTAAGCCGGCTCATAAGACCTGCAAGGCTGTCTTCTTTTCGCGGGGGCCAGTCTTTGATTTCATACTTTTCCGAATTCAGATATTCTTCTTTTTCCGGGACAGGAGTATTGACACACAATTCGAATGCCGGTCCGTACACGCCAAAATTCGAAGAAAGAGTTGCAGCGAGAATTAATCTGTTGATAAACGACGGTCTTCCGGCATATTGCAATGCCCGGGCAAGTATGTCCGGTGTGTTGGGCCAGAAATTCGGACGGAAATATTCGCCCATCTCAGTTCGGGTCAATTCGGTCAAATACTCGATGAATTCATGCTTTGAATCTCTCCATGTAAAGTAAGTGTATGACTGGGTAAATCCGATTTTCGCCAGCCATTGCATCACTTTCGGCCGGGTAAACGCTTCGGAAAGAAATATCACATCGGGATTTACTGCAAGGATTTCCTGCAGGCACCACTCCCAGAACCGGAAAGACTTGGTATGCGGATTATCGACCCGGAAAATTCTGATCCCTTTGTCGATCCAGAAATCAAAAACATTTTTCAGTTCGTTCCACAACTCCGGCCAGTTTTCCGATTCGAAATTAAGAGGGACTATATCCTCATATTTTTTCGGGGGATTTTCCGCAAACTGAATGGTGCCGTCCGGACGCGTGAGAAACCATTCGGGGTGGTTGTGTACCCAGGGGTGATCGGGGGAGCATTGAAACGCAATGTCAAGTGCGATTTCAACCCCGTGCTCATGGGCTTTCCGCACCAGATTTTTGAAATCCTTCATGGTCCCCAGTTGACTGTGTATTGCCGTATGGCCGCCTTCGACGGACCCGATCGCCCATGGGCTCCCGGGATCGCCTGGTTCGCATGAAGCAGAATTATTTTTTCCTTTTCGATGGGTTGTGCCGATCGGATGAATCGGCGGAAAGTAGAGGACATCAAATCCATTTTTCGCAATTTCGGGAATTGTTTTCTCACAATCGGCAAAGGTACCGTGAGTATTTCCCGGACCAAGTGACCGCGGAAACAATTCATACCACGAACTGAAGAGCGCTTTTTTGCGGTCGACACGGACCCGGAGTACTTTTTCGAATCCTTTGGCAAATCGCCTGTCCGGGTACCTGGTCATTATATTGGATGTTCCTTGGGAAAGCGCAAACGATGCAGCCGTTGCAGTATCTTTTTCTTCTTTGATCCTTTTTTCGATATAGAGGAGCTGTTTCCGGTCGGAACTCCGGATTCGTTTTGCTGTCGCCGCAATCATTTCAAGGCCGATCTGCAAATCAATCACAATGTCCCTGCCGGCTTCGATTTTTTTGTGCAGGGCTTTTTGCCAAGTGGAGAAATGATCGACCCAGGCGTAAAGTGTATACTGATACAGACCTGTTTCTCGAACTACGAACGCTCCCCGCCATCGGTCGTTTACAATATGGGTCATTGCACGTTCGTTCCAGGTTTTACTCCCGTCTTTTCTGTATGCAATTACTGCGCCGATATCGTCATGGCCGTCGGAAAAAATGTCCGCTTCAACAACAACCTCTTCGCCGGGAATACGTTTTACAGGGAAACGGCCGTTTTCAATCTGGGGAGTGACATTTATTATTATTGCTCGACGGCGGCCGTCTTTTCCGCTCATTGTATCTCCTTATCGGCGCGCAACAGCGCACATGAGTGTCCCTTAATGATAAAGCTTGATTGCGTAATTTTCTCTCCATTGCGTTCATCAATAGTATCGTGGATAGTGTAGACACAGACCGTGCTGTCGTGCATGCAGGGGGGGAGGTTGAAAATAACAGGCTCTTCCTGAACATTGAGGATCAACATAAAGGTATCGTCGACAATCTCATTTCCCCGGAAATCAACTTCATCGATACCCCTGCCGTTGAGGAGAATGCCGATTGTTTTAAAAAAAAGCTTGTCCCAGTCCCGCGCTGTCATTTCCCGCCCGTCAGGTTTAAGCCAGATAATGTCTTTAAGCGATTTCCCCTCTTTACCTTCTCCCTTGAAAAATTTCCTTTTTCTGAAAACAGGATGATGCTGCCGGATCTGAATCAGAGAACGGGTAAATTCAAACATGGAATTTTTGCGGTCATCCACAGCCCAGTTATACCATGAAATTTCATTGTCCTGACAATATGCATTATTGTTTCCGTGCTGGGTCCTGCATATTTCATCGCCGCCGAGCAGCATGGGAACGCCCTGTGAAAAGAAAAGTGTTGCAAGAAAATTTCTCATCTGGCGGTCCCGCAACTCGATAACACCGGGGT
>WJKA01000695.1 GCA_014729375.1 Chitinivibrionales bacterium | reverse complement strand
TTTCATACGTTACCTCATTTATGATTAATACGGTATTGACGAAGGACTTACTGTTGACGAACGCGAATCACGCGATTCTATTTCGCGAAGCGGCCGTTCGCCTTTGAATGTTCGTGGCGTGGTCCGGCTGTCGGCAGACGATCTGCTTTTGCTTTCTGTTTCACTTCCAGCAGACTGCGCACCACTTGCCTGATCGCCTTGCGGGATAGTGAACCGTACGCCGGAAGACTGAATCGATGCATGCTCCTCTTCATTCAGTTTTAGCGCAAATGTCCGTGATATTCCAAGTTCACTGAGCAGAAATATCACACTGTTGCTTTGTATTTTCAGTACCCGTCCGTTTTTAACGGCATCATTCTCACGCAGTGCAAATGCTCTTCCGGGATTTGCGATGTCCTCCAGGAGGGCGAGTTTTTCCGTGTCGTCAAGTAGCACGCCCACAAGTTTTACATTGTGGACATCGGCCAGAGAATCCCCCGAGGTTTCCTCAAGCGGCAGAAACGGGTCTCGCCCGTAAACATGATACTCGATCAGCTTCACGCTCGCGGCGTGTTTTCCGGTGGATGCCGATTGCGGCGCCGGGCTCCCCGGAACAGCCATTTGCGAAACGCCCTCACCAGAAACTTCATCCTCGATTGGAGGAATTCTGGTGCTCTTTTCCTGAATAGCGGCCAGAATTTCCTCCTCGGAAGCATCGGCTTCGCCTCCGCCTGCCCCTGCTTTTTTCCTCAGCGCAGGAGCAACCTCTGTGCTGTCTCCGATCAGCGATTCATGAATCCATCCCACAGTACCCGCTATATCAACTTTGCACCATTCATCATTCTTTTCAAGCTGCACGCCTTTGGTCCCCTTGTTCAGTTGCCTGATAACGGTTTTTCTCCCGCTTACCGCCGGTTTCGTACGGAAATTTACACGATCTTTAGTAACGATAACCGGTACCGGCCTTGCCGGGGCTTCGGACGGGCGCACCTGTTTTTCCGGAACGGCTTTTTGCGCAACCCGGGGTTCGGAAACCAGCTCAGGCTCAGGCTCAGATTCAGGCTCAGGGCCGGGTGCCATCTGTGAAGACGACGCAGGCGGCTTGTCGACACCCTCCGCACGCGGGGCTGCCCGGTCCCGGCTTTTCCCGGAAATGCCGTTTTTCCCGCCGGCAGGTGACGGTTCCTTCAAGGCAAAAGTGGCACTTTCCGAAAGCTCCTTTTTCGAGGCAGCCTCAGCCTTTTCAGAGATACGGCTGTAATTGGTTGAATACGTCGGCAAATCGGTGAATTCATAATCAATCCGGTCTCCTCCGGATGCTGTCCATACAGCCAGTTTCCTCTCCGATTTTAGAGTCGGATATACAGAAAGCGTATTCTCATGCTGCTGAACAAGAACAGTCCCGGCATATTCTTCTGCAAAACCGATTACTATAATGCACCACGAGATATTGTCACTGATTCGCTGACTGAAACTTACATTTTCAAAAGGAAATGCGCCCGGCAGCGAATATGCTTTTTTTTCAAGCAAACTTTTTGTGGAGGGAAGGGCTATTTTGAAACGATTTTCCTCCCGTTTAACCTGCGGCTTTACCGACGCACTCAGATAAAACTGCAGTTTTTTCACCTGTCCTCGATGAAGCATGACCAGGTCGGTAATGGTTGCTGCAATTGCAGGATGCCGGTTGGTGGCTTTTTTTGCAGACTGTACAGGGTGTGCCGGTTGTACGGACCGGGACTTTGCCTGACTTTCTTTTTTTGCCGGTTGCTCTTGAGGTCCGGTGGATTGCGAGGGTACGGCCGGTGATGCTTTGCCGGCAGCAGCAACCTGGGCAACCGGTTCACTACCCGCCTCGGGCGCGCTCCAGGAAAAGGCTATCTGCGGCGTAGATGTTATCAGCACGAGCCACCGGCTGCCTTTCTGTTTTTTCTGCACATTCCCCTCAAGGGGCGAGTCCAGCACGCACCGTATTTCAACGCCGCCCGCTTGCGGCATCTCACGGGTCTCTATTTTTGTAATACCCGCGCCCACCGGAAATGACGAGTATGAATAATCGCTGAGGCCATAGACCGTACCCGGCATTACCAGTGACAAAATCGTCCCGCCGTGACGCAGATTGGTTGACAAATCAAACGGTGTGTCCCCTTCAATATCCACCGCCAGTCCCCGCCGACCGCTGATAATTTCAAAACCGGTTATTACCGGGGAATTGCACAGGACATCAGAAACGCCGCAGAGTATGAACACCGCAGCACAGAGCATTATTTTTATTCTATCCGTTCTTTCCATTATATCCCGCAAATTGAGTATTACCTCTTTGATGAAAAAGTTGTCATGGTAAAATTTACAGAAAGCGACTGTATCGGCGTACCATGCTTTTCGTGCAGATCAATGGATTGTTCCATGCTGCTGTTTGCAGATATTGTAACTTCGCTCAAATTAACGAGCAGGGGAAGATTGGCCAGAAAGCTGAAAAAATTTGCCAACTGGTGATACCCGCCGATAACTGCAAGTGAATATCTGTTTTCTATATAGTACTCT
>WJKA01000694.1 GCA_014729375.1 Chitinivibrionales bacterium | reverse complement strand
GTAGAATTCAAGCCGTTTATCGAGCACCGGCTTTGCCAGTATATCAGCCACTTCATCGAGAACCTCATCCAGCGAAAAGACAACATCGGCAAGCTTGATTTTGCCTGCCTCAATTTTCGAAAAATCAAGAATCTCATCGATCAGATCAACAAGCGATTTCGAAGAATGGTGAATTATATCCAGGTATTCCTGCTGTTCTTTTGACAACAGGGTATTCCGCATCAGGTCCGCCACACCGACAATACCATTAAGCGGCGTGCGGATTTCATGGCTCATATTGGCAAGGAACCTGCTCTTGGCTTCATTGGCCTCTTTTGCGTCCCTGGCAAATATTTCTGCATGTGCAACAGCTCGGGCAAGCTTTTTGTTTGTTTCCTGGAGTTCCTGTTCGGTCTTTTTGCGCGCAGTTATATCCCTGAGAATACCGGAAACACCAATGACAGTTCCATCCGCGGCAGTCCGAGCTCTGCTCCGGTCCTCAAACCAGAATAGCTCCCCTTCATTTGCAATGACCCGGAATTCGGTAGGAATATCAATCCTTTCTTTAAGTGATTTTTTAAAGTAAAGGTTTACCATGTCACGGTCTTCGGGGTGAATAAAATCCAGCATACTATGATTGATCATCTGATCGTGGCTGAATCCGTACCTGTTTACCTGCGGACTGATATAGATCAGCTCGCCGGCAAGGTCGGCAAAATATGAAATGTCATCGGTGTTTTCGATAAGCTCGCGAAAACGCTGTTCGCTCTCCAAAAGGCGCTTTTCAAGCGCATTCCGTCGGTTGCTCTCAACAGCAAGCTCGAGTGCAGCGGAGATATGATATGCCAGGTTTTTTGCAGTCGGTATAAAATATTCAGCTTCATGAGGCGCAGATATGCTGAGGACGCCGCTGATTTGTCCTTTAACGTAAAATGGCGTAATTACCATTTTTTTGGATGCAAATCCGGTTGCCCGACCGGCAATTTGCGTCAATCCGGCCGGCAGGATTTCACTCAGTAATGTCTGCCCGTCAGCCAGTACCGTTTGGCCGTCGAATGCTGCACGACGATAGTATGGTGATTTGTCCAGATTTATTTTAAAATTTTTTATAGAAAAACCTGTCGCTTTTTCCGCTGTTTCAATTACCTGAGAAGCCATTGTTGTAGCAATGGTGAAAAGCCGCGTATTATTATCGGTCAATTCAAACAGGGTTACGACGTGATCGGTCTGGTCCTTGAATGCATCAATGACAGTAGAATAAACAGATTTTTCATCAGAAGATGCATACAGCCGCGTGCACACCTGTTCGGTAAATTGGATAATATTCAGCAGGTCCGCAAACCTGTGGTCGTTTTTTTTCATTATTTTACTTCTTTATGTAAACTGATGGTTTCACGCACTTGAATCCGCTGAGCATGCCGGTCAGACTCTCCGCATGGCCGACCATGAGATACCCGTCGGGTTTCAGCAGGCGATAAAATTCGTTCAGCAGCCGTTTTCGGACATCGTTGTCAAAGTATATCATCACGTTGCGGCAGAAAATGCAATCCATCGGTCCCTTCATGGGGAACGGCACGACCGAGAGGTTCAGCCGCTTGAACAGGATCATCTGTTTCACTGCGTTATTTACTTTATAAACCGCACTCTCGCTCCGCCCTTCTTTTGTAAAGAACCGTTCCCGTAGAAAAGGGGTAACATTTTCCATTTTTTTTGCAGGATATTTCCCCGCCATGCTCGCGGACAGGATTCTTGTTGAAATATCAGTGGCCAGTATCCTGATATCGGGTTTGTGACCGTTCGTTGTCTGCAGCAGGGTCATTGCAATAGAATACGGCTCTTCACCGGAAGAACATCCTGCCGACCAGAACCGATATTTCCGCTGCCCGGATTCGAGCCACTTCTGCATCTGTTCCTCAAGAAACTTGAAATGATCGTTTTCCCGGAAAAAATGCGTGACATTTGTTGAAACAGCGTCAAGGAGCTGGACAATTTCTTCACCGGATTTGTCTTCAAGAACATACGAAAGGTACTTCTTGTGGTCATCGATATTCAGGGCCCGCATCCGCTTGGCCACCCGCGCACCGACAAGCGCCTGTTTCTTTTCATTCAAATGTATTCCGGCCGTATCATAGATTATCTCCCGGAACCTGTTGAATACTTTGCTGTTCATGTCTTCCGCCTTTGACTACTAATCAGTACGTGGATAAAACTGACATTCACCAATTGCTATTCTGATTATGCTGTTTCACTACTATCGATAAATTCATCATTATTTTTCTCACATTCAACAACTGTCTTCCCTCCGGTCAAATCACCTGCATAGGTTGTCTTTTCCGGATAATAATAGTTATAGAAAAGAAAGAACAGTAATGCTGTTTTGAAAATAATGGAAAATTTCATACAAACTCCCTGCTTACTGTTTCATGCCGAACCTTTTCATCACCGATAGATCCAATCCAGTCCTCCCGCCATCCTTGCACTGTCCCATAAACAAACCGCGACACAGCTTCCGAGCACGGTTCTGATAATCGTTCCATTATCGGCAATAAAGACATATCCCGTTTCCAGATTGTACGTTAACTGATTTGCCATTTTTGTATGCTGTTGTTTTGTTTTTCCATTCTGAATAAGCTACTGTATTCATTTATTATTGTGCTCCTCCCACACTTTGACAAGAGAGGGAGGAGCCATTGTTTGCGATTATGCTTTTGTTACAACGAACTCTCCGTAATCGTCGCCGCACTCAATACCTTTTATTTGAGCGCATTGAAATGTGTTTAATCCTTTTTTGCCTTCAGGATCATAATCGCCTCCATACGCCAGGTCCATAAATGCGGCACAGACGCCCCTGATCATATATGCACTCATTTTCGGGCTGCGCCCGCATGCTACCACATCGGATTCGTAATAATCGTAGGCCCTGACAATCATTTTCTTGCCCGGATCCAGATCAACAATTTCCGTTACCGCCCATCCCCACGCAGTGAATACAGCAAATGCTCCGTGAAGGATATCTTCGGGTACATTTTCGATCATTGGCTTCACCACAGCATTCCATTCATCCGAGGTGATAATCCCGTATCCGGTATGGTATCCACATTCATGTGCGGCATTAACAAGAAGTC
>WJKA01000693.1 GCA_014729375.1 Chitinivibrionales bacterium | reverse complement strand
TGTAAGATGTTGTGTGAGATTGAGTTGTGAAAAACGTAGTCCTACCCGGGGAGGTAAGGCGAGGCTTTTCACAATTCAAGATTGCGCAACAGCCTACGCGTAGCGCCGCAATTCAACTGCGGAACTTAGGATTATATTCCGGGGCCTACATTGAAGCTCGACAGGTGCAGGAAAAACTGGCTCGTTACGGCAATAAAAGATGATTAAGACCTTTGATTGCGTAAAAACCGTTCGGGAAATCCGAGGCCGTCATTTCGAAGAAAATAAAGGGAAGTCACGGAAAGAAATTATTGAACGCTACCGTCAAAAGGCAGCCAAATTCTTTACGGTGAACGAGAGCCCTGCCCCCTACGGGACAGCAAGAAAATAGACTGATTTAAACAAGCCGACAAGCTGCAAATTTTTATGCCCTTGGCTGCCGTTACGGTCAGCCGTTTCTCACGTTCTATTTCAATCGTGGCTGCAACTTATGGAAAAATCAATAGGATGCGAGCGACCGTGCAATGTCATAGTTTGGGTTGTTGAGCTGTGTGTCTGGGAAAAAAATATTATTGGAATCCTAATCGATTAAATGTCGCTAAAAAAGTGAGAAATAACAATGGTATATTGCTGATAATTACTATCTCTCTCTTGTTTGTAGTGAAAACAATCTCCCAAGAGTTGTAACTGTTTACTATAGCGAGCAATACGATTATAATCTGCAAATAAAAGGTTGTCTAATAATGAAGTTGAAAACATTCAGATCGACCTATATGAAAATTTTGACTCAAGGACTCCAAGCCAATCCGCCTCCGCCCAAATCCGAAAAGGCAAAACCGCTCAAGGTAAGCCCCGTAATTTGTTAAGCCGTCTTAATAATTTTGTGGTTACTTCTTTAGTAGCCCGGTGAATTCATCAATCGACAGTTCAGCCTGCCGGATTATTGCGCGAAGTGTACCGCGTGCAATCTCTTTGTGGTTGGGAACGGTCAGAGGCGGCAGGGTTGGATGGCGTAGATGAATATGCGAACCCTGTTGAGCACGCACGTAATAGCCAATTTTGCCGAATGCCTTTACTAAATGCGGACCGGAGACGACAGGTAACTTCGGACTCATAACGCAACCGATACGAGCGTTTCTTTTGCCTGTTTCTTTCCGCTGAGCGGGATACCGTCTTCCGCAAGAGTGTGAACGTGCAGTTCAATGGCTTCCTTGATGTTTTTCAGTGCCTGCTTTTCGGTTTTCCCCTGAGAGATGCATCCGGGAAGGGCCGGAACGGTCGCTACAAAAACGCCGTCTTCATCTTTTTCGAGAACGACTTTAATATCCATTTGAAATCTCCCTGTTAATGTTCATTCTAAAAATACCATATCCCGATTATTTTTTACAGCAAAAAGAGCGCCGTTACGGTAAAAAACTATCAATCACAATGCCGACAGGCCTACGGCTGTCGGAAAACGCTCTCGATTACGTGAGCATCGACAAAACCGGGATAGAGCGTTTTCTGTTGCAGCAGAACTGGTGCCGTGACCGGAAAAAAGACCTGTTCTGCACCCTGCGGCAGTTCTACACCTTCTGCGCCCTTCCCAGTCCTGCCGGGGGGATATACTTTGCCGTTGACAAGAGTCAGAAGCTGCCAAAACTTCCCGCCAGGGGCAGGATACTGCGCATAATCGAGAAGATAGACGGCTGTGATGATGAATTAATCACCAGAAACCGTTTGTTGGTCGAGCTTGCCTACGGTTCGGGTCTTCGCAGAAAGGAGCTGTGTCTGCTCAACGTGGAGGATATCGACCTTGCGGGCAGATGCGCCCACGTAAGTGGCAAGGGCAGCAAGCCGCGGGTAGTCCTGTCTTGCCTGAAAATTGCCTGTAATGCGTGCGGGTTATTTCATGATCTTTAAAAGCTCCACCTCGAAAACGAGCATGGTATTAGGCCCGATTTGCGATCCTGCGCCACGTTCGCCGTAGGCCAGCTCGGAGGGGACCCAGAGTTTATACATCGCCCCTTCTTTCATTAGCTGCAATGCCTCAGACCATCCCTTGATAACGCCGTCAACCTGGAATACTGCAGGCTGCCTGCGTTTATACGAACTGTCGAACACTTTACCGTCAAGCAAACTTCCCTTATAATGCACCTTGACTTTGTCTGATGCAGACGGCTTCGGGCCGGTTCCTTTGCGCATGACTTTATATTGAAGTCCGCTTTCGGTTGTGACAACATCGTCCTTGCTCTTGTTTTCGGTAAGAAAGGCATCCTGTTCGTCCTGGTTTGCACCGGATGCTTGCTGCTGGATCCTCGAAAACTCACTTTGCTTTGCCGCAACAGCTTCCTCGGAAGACAACAGTATTTTGTCCCCCTGGAGGGTGTCCCGGATCGCCTGAAAAACGACATTCAAATCGACATTGTCCTTGATGTTTTCCAGGGATGCGCCGATATCCATTCCTACGGCATAACTGAACTTCTGCTTGTCGGTCGAAAGCTTCTTGACCGCTGTCTTTTCAGAATTATTCATCGAACAGGCAAAAATCGACGCGATCAGAACTGCCGATGAAACGAAAACAATACCTTTTCGTATCATGGGACCCTCCTGCAGGAAAGGAGATTATAAATAGAGCACTATATTAGTTAGAAACGCCTTCTTCCGCCGCCGCCGCCGAACCGTCCGCCACCGCCGCGATTATTTTCCCGCGGACGCGCTTCATTCACTTTCAACGGGCGACCTTCAAATTCTTTGTCATTAAGCTCTGCGATTGCGGCATCCGCGTTTTCCATCTCAATAAAACCGAAACCTCTCGGCCTGCCGGTCTGCGGGTCGGAAATGAGCTTTACCGAGAGTACTTCACCGTGCTGGGCAAAATGCTCTCTCACTGAATCTTCGGTTGATGAGAAAGGAAGATTGCCGACATACAGCTTCTTTGCCATGGATTCCTCCGAATACAAAAAGGGTTATTAATTGGGGCTATATACGCCTGTTCATTCAGGATTGCTAGTTTTTCCTTTTAAAGAGATAATCTGCCGCGGGGAAAACCGGGTGCGAATAACACTTAGTGAGTGTATGAATTTGGTATGCAGGATGTTTGGATGGTCCGGATATCCGTTCATTTTCTCAATAAGGGCATATTATTTCTTTTTCAGTTTGACTTAAAATAATTATTGGGACACGCATATGCGAATATCTCCGACCGGAATTTTATCGGTCGCCGGCCGCCCTGCTTCTTCTGACGGGTCATAGCGATGCTTTCCCGCAATACAGAATCACGACAAAACGCCATAAGCACATGAAATAATATTGACATGCTTAATAGCATATCTGTAAACTAAGATATACCCACGAACAAAAAGCGAGGCATATATGCTGGCAAATATCGACCTTTCCAGAAAAGTTTCCAGGGAAGATTTCAAGAAAGCCAAGGACAATTATGAAATACGACTCGGACAACTTCAACGGAAAGTAAAAGAAATCGGATTGCCCGTGGCAATTGTATTTGAGGGCTGGGAAGCCGCGGGAAAAGGAACGCTTGTTAATGAATTGATTCTTCCGCTGGATCCCCGGGGATTCAAGGTCCACAGTATCCTTCCCCCGAACGAAGAAGAATCGCTCCGCCCGTTTTTATGGCGCTTCTGGATCCGTACCCCGGCCGACGGCCGCATTATCATATTCGACAGGAGCTGGTGTCGCGGAATTCTTAATGACCGGGTTGAAGGTCGCCTCAAAGAAGAAGATTTGATGAAAGCAGTCAGGGATATCCGCTCATTCGAGCGACAGCTTTCCGACGACGGCACGGTTATTATCAAATTCTTCCTCCATATATCCAAATCCGAGCAGAAAAAAAGATTCAACAAGCTGCTGAAAAATCAGGCAACCGCCTGGCGCGTTTCTAAAAAAGACCTTGCTCGACACAAGCAATACGATCGATATCTTGATGCGGCTGAAGACATGCTTGTGAAAACAGATTCGGAATTCGCCCCCTGGACCGTCATTGAATCACATAACCACCGATTTGCCGCCTTGAAAATGTTTTCCACGGTCATCGATGCACTGGAGTCGGGGATACATTCGCTGGAGAAAAAGAACGGATTTACAAAAACGACCAAAAAGCATGCAGACAAAAAGAATGCCGGCCTTTCCATATCAATCCTTGACAAAGTTGACACCTCGCTGTCGCTTGAGCGGGATAAATACCGTAAACTGCTGAAAAAAAAGCAGAAAC
>WJKA01000056.1 GCA_014729375.1 Chitinivibrionales bacterium | reverse complement strand
GTCTTTTCCTTGTTGAGACCGAAAGCAGGGCCCGGTCCCGGGGAGATACAATCATTGCGGAGATTGTCGGCGCCGGAAGTGCATACGATCCCATGCAGACAAAAGAAAAAAAATATGCCGGTAACAGCGGGGCCGTGCACGTGATTCGTCATGCCTGTGAAAACGCCGGTATCGCACCTTCAGACATAAGCTGCGTTGCAGCAAGCGCCAACGGCAACCCGGGGCTTGACTCTGTTGAGGCTTCGGCTATTACAGAGCTGTGTCCGGATGTGCCTGTGACGGTGTATAAAAACAAGACAGGGGAGTGCTACGGCGCATCACCGGCTGTTAGCGCAGTATGTGCGCTCATCGATATGAAACAAAGTCGTATTTCCGGCAATAAAGCCGATTATGCGGTAATAAACGACCTTAATATTGTAAGAGAAGATAAGCAAGGCGTAAACACAGAATTTTTATTAATTAATGCTTTTTCGTGCGAGGGCAACTGCAGTTCAATTATTTTAAAGAATTATACCGGATGATTCAACATTATACCAAGCAGGCAGGAGAAATGCAGAATGGATAATTCCGAAGTAAAAGGCACGATTCGCGAACTCATAATAGAAATTGCTGAAGATATGGATATTGAAGAAGATAAAGTTACGGATACCGCTCATTTTATCGAGGACATGGGCCTCGACTCCATGGCTCTTCTGGAAGTCCTTGCTACAATGGAGAAGAAATTCGGGGTTTCCATACCGGAATCTGAATTTCCCAATATTACTTCAATAGACAAATGTGCCGTTACGGTGGAAAAATACTTGTCCGAAAAGCAATCCTGAAACGGCTGAATGAAATCCTGTTAGTTTTTTATTGTCTTCCTGTTTTCAAATTATTTTTATCACAGTACCGGTCCCGGGAACACTCGACTTTTCCGTAAGAATTCGCATGCAGTATTACCGGGTCCGGATGCATGTGTGTAATGTCCGTTGGACAGGCCGTTCAATTCTGTCACGGCCGGGCTTGACATGAGAAAGCATTGCCATGAGCTTGAGTGAATACCTTCAGGAGTATGATGTACTGAATACCGGTTCTGGGTCGGGGCCGGGCGCCTTGAAACAGGCGGTTGTGCGTCGCGGTTGTGAGTGGTTCGACAAGAATCCGGATGAAAAATCGATAATCAGGGAAAATCTGTCTGCATTCGGCCTTGATTCCGGCAGCGATGCAGTACGCAGAGTGATCGACAATCTGCTTCTTCATTATTACGAAAAGCTCATACCGTTCTGTCTTGACGCGAAGGAATATTATGATTATGTGCGCGAACGCGTTGTTGCGGGTGACGGGCCGGGATTAATTACAGCAGCCCGGGAGCAGGGAAAAGCGGTAGTACTTGCTACCGCCCATTTCGGTGCAATCGAGCTGATTGCTCCCTTTCTGGCCGCTGCACGATTGCCTGTTGTTCCGGTGCTGAGGTTCAAGACGCAGCATCTTTCAGATATGGCGCGTGACCGCGCGGCAGAGATGGAATCCTCGGGCAGATTCGCGCTGGTGCGCTTTATTGAAATCGGCAGGCCCGGAACAGTGGCGGCAATGGAAATGGCCGCGGCATTACGGCGCAAGGACATCCTTATCAGCATGATTGATGAAAATACCGGATACAGTATTCCCGTATCCTTGCTGAACAGAAAGATTGCAGGCGGCGCTGGGCTGGATCGCGTGTTGAACTATGCTGGGGCCTCAGTAGCAGTTTTTTCGGCATCTATGGTTCGTGAGGGCGATGAGCACTACCGGTTTGTGCTTTCGCCGGTGGCGGAAAACTCCATCACGCCGGTACAGGACCTTTTCGACATATTAGGACAGACAGTCAAGCTTCACCCCGAACAATGGTATTTTCTTCATGAAAACATTACATTCTTCGACACCTGATTTTCCGGAAAACAATCGTAAGGGCCCATGAAATAATGCGAAAAAACGTAGTGATAATCGGCGGCGGAATCGGCGGACTCGCAGCAGGGTGCTATCTCAGGCGAAACGGGTATTCCACGCGTATTATTGAAATGGGGCGGGAGTGCGGCGGAGTTTCGGTGCCCTGGAATCGCGGTGAGTACTGTTTTGACGGTGCCACAAACTGGCTTCCCGGTTCTTCACCCGGAATCAATATTCATGATCTGATTGCCGAATTGATCGACTTTGCAGATGGTACAGTTGATGAGTTCGATGAGTTTATGCGCATTGAGGACGGTGATGAGGCGTTCAGGGTATATACCGACCTGCATAAGCTGAAAAAGGAAATGCTTCGCATTGCGCCTGAAGACGAGGGCGTTATAACGGAATTTATCGATGCAGTGCTGCACCTGAGCAGGCTGAACATACCGTTTGATCAATCTCCCGACCTGATGTCTTTTCCGGAGCTTGTGCTTTTTCCCGTTAGAAACGCGCGGATGATTTTATTTTTTCTGAAATGGAAAAAGATGACTATACGGGAATTTGCCGCCAGGTTTACAAACAGCAGGATGCGCGCAATGATTCAACAAATCCTGCCGCATCATGAATTCTTTTCACTGCTTGCATTGATGATGCCGCTGTCGTGGCTTCACTGTAAATCCGCGGGATACCCGCACGGCGGATCGCGCTCGTTTATCGACAGACTGGCTGCAGTATACCGCGACGCGGGCGGGGAGATTATTCTGAACACGCGCGTAACAGGCCTCTGCACCGACAGGGACACGGCAACGGGGGTTATGTGCGCTGATGGTTCGCGCTATGATGCCGATATTGTGATTTCCGCAGCGGACCGGTATGAGACAATAGTTAATCTGTGCGGGGGGCGGTACATGAACCCCGCGATAAAGAAGCAGTTTCGTTCGTACCGCGTGTTCCCCGCAATGCTCCAGATTTCACTGGGTATTGCGCGCACGTTTGATAATGAGCCGCATAAAATGGTGATCCCCTTTGCAGCGCCGCTTGCCCTTGGCAATGACACCGAAAAAACGCTGCTTCTCCGGATCTGCAATTTTGACGATTGTTTTGCGCCGGAAGGCAAAACAGCGCTGGTTGTTCATTTGCGAACGCACGACTGGCAATACTGGGTCGACCTGCGGAACAATGACCGCAAGCGCTATGAAAATGAGAAAGTGCGGGTGTCGGGCGCAGTGATTGATACTCTGGATAAACGGTTTGGCGGAATTCGCGATGCATGTGAGGTTTCCGATGTTGCAACGCCGGCAACGTACATGAGGTATACGAATGTCTGGAAAGGAAGCTATCAGGGCTGGGCGCCGACGCCGGCTGTAATCGGCCGGTCGCTCAAGCGGACGCTTCCCGGATTGAAAAACTTTTACTGTACAGGCCAGTGGCTGTCGCCCGCAGGGGGCCTTCCGCGGGTCATTGTTCTGGGCCGGCAGGTGGCCCAGCGTATTTGTAAAGATGACGGGAAAGCGTTTATCGCCCGGTAGCACAAGGACTCTGCTGTGAAATACGACATTGTTGTCATGGGATCGGGAATGGGGGGCTTGACGTGTGCTGCATTTCTCGCCCGCGCGGGGATGAAGGTCCTGGTCCTGGAAAAACATACGAAAATCGGCGGCTACGCCCACCATTTCACCCGGCGGAATTACCGGTTTGAATCGGGCATTCACTCGGTCCCGCTCGGTGAAAACGGAATGATCACGCACCTCCTGCGACTGCTCGGTGTCGAGAATAAAATCCAGCCGCTTTCGCTGCCGTCAATGTACGGATATACACTCCCGGGCCAGACTTTTTCCGTGCCGGTAGAACAGGAGGCAGTCCTCGAATATCTGAGTGCTCAATTTCCTCATGACCGGGAAGATATACAAAATATCCTTGGAGATATGGAAAATTTTTACGCCATCCTGGCCCGTCGAATATGGGAGTTCGAAAAAAACTTTACGGAAGAAGACATCGATTTTATTACCCGGTACCATAATCAGTCGTTTGCCGATTACGTGTCGTCGTTTATCAGCAACCCCCGCCTGAAACAGGTGTTTTATTCGATGTGGCCGTATTGCGGTTCTTCTCCGGAGTATGCTCCGGTGCTTTTTTATGTTATGATGTACGCTATTCATTATATTGAAGGTTCTCATTATGTAAGGGGTGGCTTTTCAGAGCTGGCCGCGGCACTCGCGGCCGCAATCGAGTCCTCGGGCGGGTTGATCAGAACAAAAAGCCCTGTTGCTGAAATTTATGCCGAAAAAAAACGCATCAGTCACCTTGTCCTCAAATCCGGTGAAATAGTTGAAGCACACGCCTTTGTTTCAAATATTAGTCCATACGCGCTTCATTGCAACCTGCTGAACGAAAAAGCGCGGAAAAAACTCTGGACCAGGAGGCTCACAAACCTTACGCCGTCAGTATCAGCCGTTATCGCCTATCTCGGAATGAAACAGGGGAGTACACAAATCATCCGGGACAATATTAATTTCCGGTTTGAATCCCCGGACCATGAAAGTATATGCAAATCAATACAATCAGGCAACATAAAAGCACTGGATCATCTTGTGCTTTTAAAAGCCGGAGAAACGGGAGTGCCTGAAACACTGACGCTTATGCAATTTGCTCACAAGCGCGACAGTAGTGCCTGGAAAGAAGAAAAAAAGCGGATGGCCGACGGAATGATTGCCAAAGCTGAAGAATTATATCCCGGTATCGCTTCGTCTATTGATTTATGCGAGACCGGCTCCCCGGAAACATTCGAGCGGTATACGGGCAACACCGATGGCGCGCTCTACGGCTTTGAGAATACAAAAAATATGTATGCTGAAGCAAAGCTGCCGAAACAGACCTGGCTTGAAAATCTCTATCAGGTCGGACACTGGGGGACCCCCGGCGGAGGAGTATGGAATGTCATGTACAATGCATACTCGGGCGCCCGGATGATGCTGAATGATCCGAAGTTTCTTTCACAACCGAAGCCATCGGCCGGCCGGAGAAAAACAATAAAATTCCGATTGATTTACCCCCGGTTCCGCAAATTTCTCGAAGGCCATCGTGAGCTTGATGACCTTGTCAGGGAGCATCTTGTCGGCAATTATACCATGCCGCCGTCGCTGGCACTTCCGATTATCGCATCACTCACCCCGCCCGAGATTCACCTGGGGCTTACCGACGACAATATCGGCCAGAAAATTGATTTCAGCGAAAATGCCGACCTTGTGGTAATCAGTTGCTTTACTCCACAGGCCCAGCGAGCGTATGAAATTGCCGATGAGTTTCGAAAACGGGGGACCCCGGTTATTATGGGAGGTATCCATCCAACCGGCCGCCCTGAAGAAGCTGCGCTACACGCTGATGCCGTGTGTGTCGGGGAAGTCGAGACTGTCTGGGACGGGGTGCTTGATGATCTGAAGCACGGGCGGCTGCAAAAATTCTACCACAGCAGCCATGATTTGCCGCTGGGCCGGATACCTGTTCCCAAACGGGATATTTTCAGCAGGGATGTTTACAAGTGGGATGCCCACCTCGTGTTCACCACCCGGGGATGCCCGGTCAGGTGCGGCATGTGCCCGATTCCGAACAAGGAAGGGTACCGCCTCAGGCTCCGCCCGGTCGAGTGCGTGGTCGAAGATATCAAGTCGATGCCCTACCGGGAGTTCTATTTCACCGACGACACGATCATGATCCCGAGTGTTAAATGCAAAAAATATGTGCTTTCGCTCATGGAGCAGACAAAAGACCTGGATGTCAGTATCTTTTTCGCATCAACCATGATGATGGTCCCTGATCCGGAATTTTACAAAAAACTTGCCCGGGGCGGCGCGACCTCAATGTATACCGTGTTCGGTTTTGACCGCAATTCCCGGCGGCTCATGAGTCCGGATTGCACCAGACAGGAATGGCAGAATGCCGTTGACCTGGTGCGAATGAATGAGGACCAGGGAATCCATTTCTTTGCATCGTACGGGATCGGGTTCGACGACCAGGATGAATCGGTGTTTGACCGTATTCTGAAATTTTCGGAGGATGCAGACATTGACCTTGCGGAATTTTATATCAATACGCCGTTTCCAGGCACGCCGTTCGGAGACCTGGCCGAAAAAGAAAAGAGAATCCTTCACCGGAACTACCATCTCTGGAACACCGGTAATGTCGTATTCAAACCGAAAAATTTCTCAGAAGATTCCCTGCTTCAGGGCTTCTTTTATCTCTGGAAAGAATTTTATAAAAACAAGACCCCGAAGACAACCTTGCGCTCTTTTAAGGTGCAGAACGGTTACTAATTTCAGGACGGTGGTATCAGTCCTGCCGGTAATTTCCCAGGAAGTTCCCGATTTTTTTGCATGCTGTTTTAAGGTCTTCGACCGCGGGAAGAAAAACCACCCGGAAATGGTCCGGTTCAGGCCAGTTGAACCCGGTCCCCTGGACAATAAGCACATGTTCCTGCAAAAGGAGGTCGAGTACGAGTTTTTGATCATTTCTGATATTGAATTTTTTACGGTCGATTTTCGGGAACAAATACAGCGCGCCCTGTGGTTTGACACAGCTCACACCCGGGATTTGTGAAATAAGCTTGTGTGCCACGTTTCGCTGCTCACAGAGTCTGCCACCCGGCTTGACAAGATCGTTGATGCTCTGATAGCCTCCGAGCGCGGTTTGAATGGCGAACTGGGTGGGCACATTGCTGCACAGTCTCGTACTCGAGAGCATCTCGATACCTTCAATATAATCCGAAGCGTTTTCTTTTTGCCCGGTAATGGCCATCCAACCAGCCCGGAACCCTGCCGCACGGTACGACTTGGAGAGCCCGTTGAATGTTATGCAGAGAAGGTCCGGGGCCAGGAGCGATGCAGGCGTATGAATCCCGGAGTCATAGACAATTTTATCATAAATCTCGTCGGAAAAGATAATAAGATCATTTTCCCGCGCGATTTTGATCATACCTTCAAGAATTTCTTTCGGATAAACCGCACCGGTCGGATTATTGGGATTTATGACAACGATTGCCCTGGTTTTTGACGACACCTTCTTTTTAATATCTTTGAGGTCGGGGAGCCACCCGGAAGATTCATCACAGAGATAATGAACAGGCTTGCCGCCGGCAAGATTGGTGGCAGCAGTCCAGAGCGGGTAATCCGGCGAGGGTATCAAAACTTCATTGCCGGCGTTCAGCAGCGCCTGAAGCGCCATGACGATCAGCTCGGATACGCCGTTGCCGATATAGATATCATCTACGTCAACACCTTCAATACCCTTTTCCTGATAGTACTGAAAAACAGCCTTGCGCGCGGGAAACAGCCCCTTCGAATCATCGAGGTATCCCTGCGAATATTTCAAATTAACAATCACATCATGAAGCATTTCATCCGGGGTCTCGAATCCGAACGCGGCGGGATTGCCGGTAT
>WJKA01000692.1 GCA_014729375.1 Chitinivibrionales bacterium | reverse complement strand
CTTTCATACAGTTCTTTCAGGTCCGACAGCGCATAGGCATCTTTCATATAAAATCCATCACCCGGCATTGCCGAGCCTGCAAGTTTATCCGGTATAACCCATGAAAAATTGTTCAATGCCATAGTTTGCACCAATGCGCATGAGCATAATCGTCCGGACAATGCTCATTATTCGCCACAACTATAGAAAATAACCTATTTGCCCTTTCAATGACCACATCATTACACCGGCATATGGAAATGAAATATTTTATTGGTTTATTTTAATAAATATTATCCCATATTCGTAGTAATAAATTCTTCAATTATTATATAATGAATTTCAATATTTTGTTTCCGGCACTTATACCGGTCATTTCAGGGATGATCGGGTGGATCACCAATCATATTGCGGTGAAAATGGTGTTCAGACCGCACAGGCCGGTAACAATACTCTGGTTTACGTTCCAGGGCCTGATTCCCAAGCGGAAGGCTGATCTTGCCCGGAAAATAGGCGAAACAGTCGAAAAAGAGCTGATATCGCACCGCGATATCCAGAAAGCTATGCAATCGCCTCAATTTCACGAGGCAATGGTATCGATCTTAAGCGACAAAATTGATGAATTATTTCAAAATATTTTAGGATCAAGTGTACTGAGTGAACTTATTCTTTCGGGTGAGACCGTGCGTCAAATAAAGATGCGTCTCATGGAAGAGCTCGAACCGTTTCTTCCGAGCGCTCTGGATATGCTTTTGAAGAAAGTCGAATCGCACCTGGATTTTAAAAAAATTGTGCAGGAGAAAATCGATGGTTTTGACCTGAACAGGCTGGAGAGCATAATTTATACTATCGCAGCGCGGGAGCTCAAAGCAATTGAAATCTTCGGCGGCATTCTCGGTTTTGTCATCGGCCTTGTCCAGGTTGCCCTCATTACAGCAGGAAAGTTTTACTGATCGCAAGATGCTACTGATGAATACATTGATAGTCATTCAAAAATATGCGCACCACACCTGTTTCTGCGCACTTCTTGCATTTACCGGGGTGACTGTTGCGAATAACGCTACGGTAACAACATCGGTAAGCAGAGACAGTTTGACTGTCGGCGACCGCATCGAGTATATCGTAACCCTTACCGTACCGAAAGATATCGCGGTTGTTCCACCCGAACCTGAACAAGATTTCGGCAACCTGACAATAAAGGATTATCGCAAGGATAAAACCGACCTCGGCGGCAGGGACAGCCTTGACTTTCGCTATGTGCTGACCACCTACAAAGTCGAGCCCTGCTCCATACCCGCGCTCCCCTATATTCTGGTAAAAGACAGCGTTCCGGATACGCTCATGACCGGACCTGTGCCGCTCCGGGTGATTTCGGTGGTTACGACCGATACTGCGGATATCAAAGGGCTGAAGCCGCAACAGGCAGCCGGAAAACCGCCGCTTGTCTGGCTGTGGATTGCCTTGATCGTTTATATACTAACCGGTTTTATTATGGGAGTGCGATTCCACTGGCGCAAAACCCGCTGGGTACCGCCGCCGCCCCCGCCGAAACCACCGTATGAAGAGGCAATTATTGCGCTGAATAAATTCGATACAAAGCAATATCTCAATCAGGGACAGATCAAGCCGTTTGCCTTTGCGCTTTCTGAGATTCTGAAAAGATATATAAGCCGCCGGTACGGTGTCCTTGCATCGGAATACACAACCGAAGAGATGCTGGAGTGGCTTACACATGCGCCACTTGATCCGGAGCCGAAAGCAGAAGCCGAATGGTTTTTTACAACCAGTGATCCGGTCAAATTTGCACAATACGTTCCGGACCTTGACATCCTGCACAGGCTGGAACAAGAGGCGCGCTCATTTGTCGAAAAGACCCGCCCTGTCAAACACGCAACCGGGGAACAACCCCCGGGAGGCGGGAATGCAGCAATGACAGCGGGCAATGCTGATACGTCAAGCCGAAACAAGGACGAATAAGCTATGCGATTCAAAGACCCTCACATGCTCTGGCTGCTTTTCGTCTGGGTCCCGATGATCTGGTTGTATATACTCCGCGAGAAACGCCTTCGTGCAACAGTCCGTTTTTCGGATTTATCGATACTGCACTCGCTTCCACAATCCCCGTGGGTCCGGATGCGTCACATTCTGATTGCACTTCGGCTGATCGGCGTGGGCATGCTGATCATAGCACTCGCCCGTCCACAGAAGGGAAATACCGAAGAGGAAGTCAGCACTGAGGGTGTTGATATAATACTTGTCCTTGATGTGTCAACGAGCATGAAAGGGCTGGATTTTCGTCCTAGAAACAGGCTTCACGTGGCAAAAGAAACCATAAAGAAATTTATTCAGAAGCGCCGTCACGACCGGATCGGCCTGGTGGTCTTTGCCGGGAGGAGCTATACCAAATGTCCTTTGACACTGGATTATACTATACTCAGGCAGTTTCTGGATGAAGTAACCTTTAATGAAATAGAAGACGGTACTGCGATCGGCACGGCCATTGCAACTGCGGCGAACCGGATCAAGGATTCCTATGCAAAGAGCAAAGTTATCATCCTTTTAACTGACGGCGCCAATAATCGCGGGGAGGTTGCGCCGCTTACCGCTGCCGAGGCGGCCGGCGCACTGGGAATAAAAATCTACACAATCGGTGTGGGCAAAGAAGGCAAGATACCCTATCCGGTGCAGGTGAGAAACCCATGGACCGGCAAAGTAGATACCCGGGTGCAGATGGTTGAGTCCGAGCTTGACGAGCAATCGCTTGTGAATATCGCAGACGTTACCAAAGGCATGTTTTTCCGCGCGCATAATCCCGAAAAGCTTGAAGAGATTTACAATACGATCGATACAATGGAAAAAACCGAAATAAAAACAAAATCATATACTACGTATTCAGAAAGGTTTTTCCCCTGGCTTTTATGGGGGAGTATCATACTGGTAATTGAACTGATTTTAGCACACACCCGTTTCAGACGGGTGCCCTGACCTCTGGATGCAGAAAGTTTATTTATGAGATTCGGCAGTCCGCAGTTTTTCTGGCTTCTTGCAGGCATTCCTGTTCTGGTCGGCTTTTTTATCAGGGCCTGGCAGCTACGACAGAATGCGCTGAAAAGATTTGCATCACCGTCCCTGATGTCCCGGCTTGCTCCGAATGTCCGGCATGCCCTCCAGATGCTGAAATGGATATTTTTCATTTGCTTTTTCATATTTTGCGTTTTTGCCCTGGTCCGTCCGCGGTTCGGAGCAAAGATGGAGATGATGGAGCGCAAAGGGGTCGACATTATCATTGCACTTGACATATCAAAAAGCATGCTGGCCGAGGACATCGCCCCGAACCGTCTGGAACGCGCCAAGTATGAAATCGGCAAGTTTATCGATCTCTGCAAGGGGGACCGTATCGGCCTGGTGGTTTTTGCAGGCGAGAGCTTTGTCCAGTGTCCACTGACTCTGGATTATGCCGCGGCAAAGATTTTTCTTGACGTAGTCGAGACTGACTGGATTCCCATTCAGGGCACGGCCCTGGCACAGGCCATTGAGCATTCAAATGAAGCGTTTCATTCAAAAGCGCGAAAGCACAAAGTGCTGATAATTCTATCCGATGGTGAAGACCATGAGGGGGAATCGGTTAAAATGGCGAAAGAAGCGGCTGGTGAGGGCGTGAAAATCTATACGGTCGGTATCGGCTCCGAAAACGGCGTCCCCATTCCGGTGAAAAAGCGCGGCGGCAATGTTGTTTACAAAAAAGACAGAAACAGCAACCTGGTTATGACCCGCTTGAATCCTGTAACCCTGGAAAAAATAGCGCTTGAGGGCAATGGAAAATTTTTCCATGCCGGTACGAACCTGGACCTTGAAGCCATATACGAAGAGATTATGAAAATGGAAAAAAAAGACCTTGGAACCAATAAAATGACAACCTATGAAGAACGATATCAGATTTTTCTGTTTATCGCGCTTGTCTTTTTGTGCATCGAATTCTTTATTCCGGAGCGAGGCAGACAAAAAGCAGAGTGGCATGGAAGGTTTTAGGAGCGGATTATGATGGAAAACATTCTCCCGGTATTGCTGATAGCAGTATTCGCTGTTCCTGTGCAGGCCGACGAGGTATACCGCAAAAACCGGAAAGCCAACAGGCTTTACAAAGAGGGTAAATATGAGGAAGCGCTTGAATTATATAATGACGCGCTTCTTGAAGCACCCCGGGATCCCGCACTGAAAATGAACCGCGGTTCCGCACAGTACAAGCTTGAGAATTACAGCGCGGCCGAAGAAGACTATACCTCCGCACTTTCAAAAAAAGATGAAAAAGCCCGCGCAGACCTCCACTACAACCTGGGCAATGCATTGTACCGCCAGGGAGAACAGCTCATGCAGATGGGGCAGCCCCAGGCAAACGAAAAATTCAAACAGGCGCTCGAAAATTATAAAAAAACCCTCGATATCAATCCCGGCGACATGGATG
>WJKA01000691.1 GCA_014729375.1 Chitinivibrionales bacterium | reverse complement strand
TTTTTGATAAGACCATTCAAATTTGATTTTGTAATTTCCATTTTTACAGCCAACGTAGAAGTCAGAGGCAGCCAGGGCGTCCACGGCCTTGATTTGAAATGATAATTTTCAAACCTACTACAAACTGTCAAAAAGGCTCGGCCCTGACTGTCCACTGAACTGACAGGTTATACAATTTTCTATTTTCTTTTCCTAAATATTTGCATCAAATTAGGGAAAAACATGGGTGTTCTTTTTCGATATTCAATATAGTCTTCACCCAATCTCTTTTCGAGTTCTGGTTCCTCAATCGATTTGAGTTCCCAAAAATTAATGTAAATAAAAAGAGGTGTGAATACAAAAAGAAGAGAGAGAGATCCAAATAACACTCCAAAGCCAAAGAGCAGCGAAAACACACCCGTAATCATTGGATTCCGTGTATAAGCGTATGGCCCTGTAGTGACTAATTGAGGCGGAGGATTGAAAGGAACTGGTGTACCCTTTACGATCAGAAAATTATGAACCGACCACCCAATTAAAAACAAGGCGAGTAAAATAATCGGTATAGATAAAATTAGATTGAGAGGATTGGGTAATATGTTAGTGAGGCCTATTGACCTGTCTACATGCAAGGCAATGACAATAAAAACGAATATTAATAAACCGTAGACGATTGCCCCTACCGGGGTGAATAAGTTGCGGACATTCCTACTGCCCGTAGCAACTTTATACAAAGTATCAATCCATACAGTTTTGAGGCTCATGATCTTGATCCCGTTTCATTCCAAATCGTGCTGTATAACGTCACGCATCAGACGCTTCGGAAGCCGCGCTCGGCGCGGTTTCCGAAGTCGTTTCTGCATGCGATTGTTCGCTGTTCCCTTTCCTCAACAAGGCAAGGACACTCTCGACAAAGGCCTTGAGGGGAGCTGGACATTCTCCGGCGTGAAGTGTTTCCAGTGCCCGCACTACCCACGCATTCTTGCGCGTTGTGCCGAGATCTATCCAACTCTCTAATTCCCCGCACGGGACAAGAAACAGTCCTAGAGCTCGGCAATCTGCAAGGAGTTGGTTTGCCACGGCGGCGGCTTCCGGTGGGAACCCAGCCACCCCCTTGGTCTTGACATCGTACCAATCTGAGGCGAGTTTCCGCAGGCGGTTCAACGCACCGCGAGCACCGGAGAGGGTATGTTCACCCCGTCCCAACTGGGCAAGAAACTCAGCAACACCATCACGAACACTGGCCAGAATTCCCTCGTCCGGGGGCGTCCCAAGTTGTTCCACGAGCTGCTCGCGTTGTGCGGCAATGGACTCCACGATCTCCTTCTCTGCCAGAGCTTCGGTCAGCCTCTTTAGGTCAGCAGCACTGTTGAAGGCGTCGAGATCCACAATGGCAGCAACAGGAATGTGCGCCGCCCGCAACAAGCTCACGACCTGTGGAACGGACTGTTTGTTGTGAGCGTGCACAAACATCGCTTCCTGGCTCGCGAGGTGGTTTGCTGCCACAGTTTGATAGATTGCGCGGTCGGCATCAGCCTCGCATACAATCACACCTCTGAAAAAGATCGCTTCCAGCACTCGCTGGCTGGACAACAACGGGCTTGATACCAGGCTTGCCGTCGCTTCCGGTGGAATGCGGACATACTCTGTGGTGTCGTCGAAACGGTTCATCCGAAAGATATCTACGTTATGCCCACTTGCGAGAATGCCGCTGAGGAAGCTTGCATTGTGCGTTGCCAAAACAATCTGTCCGGGAACAGATGCCGCGTGTGCCGCAATCCACATGCCTAGTTGGCGCGACTGCGCCGGATGCAAGAACGCCTCGGGCTCGTCGAGGAGAATCACCCGTCCTTCCGAGAGGAGCAGACTCAGAACGACGCCAACGAAGCTTCTGAACCCGTCCCCTTGGTCGTCGAGTTTCGCGTACTTGCTGAACACTGGATAAGCATCCCTCGGATCCGGTGGGATCTCTACGAACTCATCTGCGACCCGCAGCATCAGCTGCTTCATTCCACTGTAGTCAAGACGGACATCCATCCCGAACGTGTCCCGAAATGCTTCGCGCAGAATGTCTTCTGTGTCGTTCTGCGCTCCGAACAGGCCCTGAAGAAGATTTGTCGGGGGCTGTGTGTGCGGATTGTGAGACTCGGCCGCTTTCGCAACCTTGAGCCGCGATTCTGCATCAAGGTATGACACACGGAACTTGCTGATGTTGCCGAAGATGAAGTTTAGGTGATCTTCCTTATCGAATCGTGCTTTCAAGTCCTTGAGATTGACACGTACGGAATCCCCGCTGGTCAGGTTGGATGAGATCCCTCGAACCAGGTGCATTCCCACATGGCGAGGGTCGGCATGCTTCTGTAGGCCAGATAGGAGATCTTCGAAATTGGCAGGTTTCTCGACGACAACGTCATCGAGAATAACGCACTTTGCGTTAGGACCACTCACCAATCGTTCATGAATGTCGCGAAGGGTCTGGGACTTCCCGACATTGTTTGGTCCAACAAGGACGGTGAACTTCCCGATGGGGACTTCAGCACCCGTTTTTGTCCGGACTGTTGTGATCTTCATTTCAAGGTCTCAGGCTCAGCGAACAAGTGATTGTATAGTTTTCTGTTTAGTGTTCGCCAAAAAAATGTGCTTGACAAAAAATTCTTAGTGCATTTATTAGTTTTACAACGGTATAATCATTCAAAATACATGATAAACAGAAAACAATTTAATCCCGAAGATGAAACAGATCCCGCCACATGTAAAGGGTCGTTACGATATCGCCCTGCGAGATAATGCGGTCCCAAAGAACGTCCAGGTGTATTATCGAAAGTGGCTGCGGTATTATTTGGATTTCTGTGGGAAATATCATCTAAATGAATTGGAAACGGGAAATCTTGTCCATTTTATTAACAAATTAAGAGACAAGAAACAGACGCCTCAACAGCAAAAACAAGCCAAACACGCGATCTCGCTATTCTATGGATTAATGGGGCCAATTAAGACTGATGATGACCTATTATTCACAAATAATCGTAAGCGGGCAACAAAAAAACATGCCTTAAAACATGCAAATGCCAGTTGGGTGCCGATATATGATGAGCTGAAGGCCGAAATCAAACTCAGGCATTACTCTCCCAGGACCTTGAAATCCTATCGATCATGGGTGAGGCATTTTCAAAGTTTCACGCGGAGCAAGGATGCCGGATTACTGTCCACTGCCGATGTGAAAGCGTTTTTGACCTTTCTCGCTGTAAAAAGAAATGTATCCGCTTCATCTCAGAATCAGGCTTTCAACGCCCTCTTATTCCTTTTCAAAAACGTACTGAAAAAGGATTTTGGAGAAATCAAAGACGTGCCCCGGGCCAAAAGAAAGCCGTATATCCCCGTGGTGCTGTCACGGGAAGAGATCGAAAAAATCATTTCCAATCTGGCCCATCCTTTTGACCTGATAGTCAAATTGTTATACGGGTGCGGCCTTCGCCTGTCTGAATGTTTGAATCTGAGGGTCGGGTGCTTCAACTTCGATACCTCAATATTAACGGTCCATGACGGAAAGGGGAAAAAGGACAGAACCGTTCCCCTCCCTGAGACACTGACTCCGGCATTAAAAGATCACCTCCAAACGGTCATCAAATTGCACCAGCAGGATCTCGAATCCGGATATGCGGGGACCTTTCTCCCTGATTCATTGGGCAAAAAATACAAAAATGCCGCCAGCGAACTGGTTTGGCAGTGGTTCTTCCCAGGCAAGACCCTGACTTTTGTCCCCGATGAAAAAACGTACAGGCGGTATCACCTTCACGAAACCCATCTACAGAAGGCTATAAAGAGAGCGGTGAACAAGTCCAAAATACCCAAACGCGCTTCTGCCCATACCTTCCGGCACAGCTTCGCGAGTCATTTGTTGCAGGCCAATTACGACATCCGCACCATCCAGGAATTGTTGGGCCACAGCGATGTGCGAACCACTATGATTTACACCCATACCATCAAGAGTCAGACCATCAAAGAGGCGAAGAGCCCGCTTGATTTCTGAATCCGGAAAACTGGATTCCCGCTTAAGACAGGGCGGTGGATTGGCCCACCA